>NZ_JBMDWE010000001.1:0-305136 GCF_053579655.1 Gelidibacter sp.
GCTATTCTTTTACGGGACTCTCCACCAAAGCAAGAATTTTACAACTTTTTAATGAAACATTATACAAATTATCTATTAGAAAAAACAGAGCTATTGTTTTTCAAAATGGAGATGATTACCAATTATTTATAGATAGAAAAATAATTTCAAAAAAACAAAAAGTATTATTTGTCAGCGGATCTGGAGTTAATCTTAATCAATTTAGATTTAAAGAAAAAAATGTTTCTGACAAAGTATCTTTTCTTTTAGTTTCAAGATTAATAAAGGAAAAAGGGATCACACTATATTTAAATGCTTCGAAATTATTGAAAGCAAAATACCCCAACGCAGAGTTCCATTTAATCGGTGCTTCAGAAACATCTCCATCAGCAATTAATAAAGACGAACTCAATCTTTTGCACGAAGAAGAGGTAATTGTTTTTCATGGCGAGCAGCCAAATATTGAAAAGCATTTACATAAAAGAGATGTCTTTGTTCTACCAAGTTACTATAGAGAGGGTTTGCCAAGAACAGCACTGGAAGCTTGCGCATGTGGAAATCCAATTATTACAACTGATTCCGTTGGTTGCCGAGAAGCTGTAAGAGAGGGAGAAAATGGCTTTCTAATTGAGCCCAAAAACTTGGAAGCTTTAGTTAGCGCAATGGAATTTTTTATTATCAATCCTCATAAAATTAAAGAAATGGGCATCAACAGTAGAAAATATGCCGAGGAAAGATTTGATGTAAATATTATTAACGCTGACTTATTGAAATTAATAACCAGCGTTCTTAAAATATAATTAAAGTATGAATTTATATCGTTCATTCGTAAAACTTGTTTTTGACCTTATAGCAGCCTTAGTTGGAATCCTAATTCTTTCTCCAATACTTTTATTCCTTGTTGTTTCGCTATATATACTCAATAACGGTAAACCTTTTTTCTATCAAGCACGTACTGGAAAAAATGGAAAAATATTTACAATTATTAAGTTTAAAACAATGAATGACAAAACAGATCTGAATGGGAATCTATTGCCAGCTTTGGAGCGTGTGACTAAAGTTGGGGATTTGTGCAGAAAATTATCCTTGGATGAACTCCCACAATTAATAAATGTTCTAAAAGGTGACATGAGCTTAATCGGTCCCCGTCCGCTCCTGCCCCAATATTTATCGCGCTATAATGAAAGACAGAGTAGAAGACACGAGGTATTACCAGGAATTACAGGTTGGGCACAGGTAAATGGTAGAAATGCAATCAGTTGGGAACAAAAATTTGATTATGATGTTTTCTATGTTGATCACCAGTCTTTTGTACTTGATTTTTTAATTATTCTAAAAACTATAAATAAAGTAATTTATCGAAAAGACATTAATAGTTCAGAAAGTGTTAATATGTCAGAGTTCCAAGGCTCAAAAAACAGCTAAATTAACAGTTCTTTTTAAATAATATTAAAGTCTTTGAAATCGATAACAAATTCATGGGGTAATTTTTGAAGGGTCATATCCTTATGAGTTTCAAAATGTATATTTTTACCATTATCAATTAAAGCCACGCTTTTCCAACCCATAGAATTAGGTGCTATAAAATCCTTCTTTAAATTATCTGAGATATAATAATAAATCGTGCCAGTCAGTGATTTTTCGATTGCTTGAAAATTTGCAAAACAAGGCTTTTCAAAACCAATCTCATCAGAAATAATAATTTTATCAATATAATTCAAAATACCTAAGCTCTCAATTTTTGCTCGTTGAGTCTTTGATCTTCCGTCGGTTATTATACCAATTTTTCCGTTTTTTGATTTTATAGCTTCTAAGACATCTAAAACACCATCGAATAATTGAATATTTGGTTTATGGTTCCGGTACATTTCAATCAAGAGTTTGACCTCAATATTATAAGTATTGGCAGCATACTCAAATACGTTGATTTTACTTCTATATAAAGAAAACATCTTGGAATACAATAATCTCCATTCATCTGGCTCTAATAATTGAGCTATAGACTTATAGGCCGATTTCAAGTAGTCTAGTTCGTTATATAATGTGTCATCTAAATCAAAAACAACTACAGTATTATTATCAACCTTTATATCCATGTACTAAAATTTCATCGTCATAACGAATCATTAATAAATTGTTTTCCCACACATTAAATTGATCGTCAATGGTTTTTCCTAATATATACTCTTCAATTATCCATTTGATAAAATTAGCACCAGACAAATAGGTCAAGGGATAACCTCCTCCAAACCGCGGATTAATCTCAATCCCATAAATTTTTTCGTCATCAGTTTTGTTCATAAAAAACTGAGCGGTAAGACACCCAACTGCCCCATCGATGTAGCTTAAATTTCTCCTTATAAAAGGAACTAAAGCATTATCATTTGTCACAGCCTTATAAACTTCGCCATCCCTAATTTCAATTCTCTTTCTAGGTACAGCACACTTTAGTTTATAATCTTTTCCGAAGTATAAGTCACACGTGTATTCGTCATACAGATCATGGTCTAAGTATTCTAAAAACATGAGTTTCTCATTTGCAAAATGATATTCATTTAAATATTGTTTAGACTTAATGATATACGTATCGAAACTCCTGCTTCCATCTGTAGGTTTAATGAAAATTGGAATATTGTAATTGTCTTTAGTATATTCTTTGGGTGCATCTATATTATGTTCCTCAAAAAATTTATGGATGAGTCTTTTATCTCTGCATTTTGACACAAATTCAATAGAGGAAATTACAACAGCAATCCCTTGTGCTTCAAAACGAGCTTTGTTTTTTGCAAGTTCCAGTAATTCTGTATCTATTGTTGGAATGATTAGACCAATGTCATGAATTTTACAAAGATTTAATAAATAATCAATATAATTTGATTCATCTAATCTTGGGGCTTTAAAATACTCGTCCGCAACATGGCAAGCGGCAGATAGCAATGGGTCCGAATCGATAGCGTATACTTTATATGAAGGATTTATTTTTTTTAATTCTTTTTGAAATGACCTTAAGAGTGAAACTCTGCGTCCTGCTGAAGTAATTAAGATATTCATTATTTTGATTATAAATTTACTTTTTTATCAAAAATTAGTTACAAAGGTTAAATATAGCATAGATTAAGTTATCTATTTTAAAGACATGACGTAAATTCTTAAAATTAATTTATTAACTTGACTACCAGTTTCATATAATTAAAAAGTCATGATAATTATTATTGATATCTTTTTTTGTATAAGCATTGCGTACTATAACGATTAAAACAGGTTGTAGTACTTATTTTTTAAATATTAATGACTGTTAACAACGTGAATATTTACGTTTTATCGTTTTAATTAGTGGAGTTTGAACTTATAATGGATATTTACCCATAATCTAGATCGTGTCCCAGATACCTCTATTGACATGGAATTGAACAGTAATTTGAATTATTACTTAACAATTTTAACTTATGAAACCGAAAATATGGCTATCATCACCGCATATGAGTGGTACTGAGCAATCCTACATAAACGAAGCTTTTGATTCCAATTGGGTAGCACCTTTAGGACCAAATGTTACTGGCTTTGAAATTGACTTACAATCCTACCTTAAAGCAGATCGCCATGTTTCTGCATTAGCATCCGGTACCTCTGCCTTGCATTTAAGCCTTATTTTGTTAGGCGTTGGAAATGGAGATGAGGTCATCTGTCAAAGTAAGACCTTTTCAGCTTCAGCAAATCCTATTGTTTATCAAGGGGCAAACCCAGTTTTCGTGGATAGTGAAAGAGACACTTGGAATATGTGTCCTATACAACTAGAAATAGCCATTAAAGATAGAATTTCTAAAGGGAAAAAGCCCAAAGCTATTATCGCTGTTCACTTATATGGAATGCCTTATAAGGTTGATGAAATTAATGAAATAGCAATAAAATACGAGATTCCAGTTGTTGAAGATAGTGCAGAGTCTTTAGGAAGTCATTATAAAGGTCAGAATTGTGGGACTTTTGGTGAATTCTCAATATTATCGTTCAACGGTAATAAAATCATAACTACATCTGGAGGTGGTGCTTTAGTATCAAAAACATTAAAAAATAAAGAAAAAGCAGTTTTCCTAGCAACGCAGGCACGAGATAATGCACCACATTACCTCCATTCGCATATTGGATACAATTACAGAATGTCTAATATTATTGCTGGAATTGGGCGTGGACAAATGACCATATTAGATAGTCATGTAGCAAAACGACGCGCTAATCACGAGTTTTATGCAAACGCTTTTAAACAGAATGAAAACATTACTTTCTTACAGGAACCACAAGGTCATTTTTCTAACCGTTGGTTATCTTGTGTTCTTTTAAATTCTAAATCTACAAGAGAAGGTTTAAGACTAGCTCTTGAAAAAGAGAACATAGAGTCAAGACCATTGTGGAAGCCAATGCACCAACAGCCTGTATTTAAAGATGCTCCAAGATATCTCAACGGGGTTTCAGACGACTTATTTGAAAAAGGACTCTGCCTGCCTAGTGGATCAAATTTAACCGATAATGAACGAGATAGGGTAATTACTACAATTAAATCGTATTTTAGTATATGATCTCTAAACTTCTGCATAAAGTATCTCAAAAGTATGCCCCAAAATGGTTGGTGCTACTCTTCGATTTATTAATTGTAGTAATTACATTCATTTTGGCTTATTTTATTAGGTACAATTTCAAATTGGGTTTTAATTTCAACCTAGTCATCGAACAAATTCCTTATGTACTTTTAGCCGCATTAATAAGTTTTTTAGCTGTAAGATCACACAGGGCGGTAGTGAGATTTACCGGTTTTAAGGACATTATAAACATTATTATCGGCGCAAATATTCTTGCGACAATATTGATTGTCTCAACATTCTTTAGTCGAAAATTCAATTATGATGAACTGTTTGATGTTCCTGGATCCATCATATATATCCATCTTTTGCTTAATGTAGCGTTTATAATTGGTTTTAAATTATTTATAAAATCTCTTTATAACACGCTAACTAATGATTATTTACCTACTAAAAATGTTTTGATTTTTGGTGCTGGAAGTTCTGGCATGATAACTTACGATGCCATTAGTAACGATCCTCAAAACCACTATCAAGTTATTGGATTTATAGACGATAATGAAAGTAAAGTTGGCAAAAAAATAAACCTCTTACCAGTTTACAACCTAAAAAGAATAACCCCAGAACTAGTTTTAAAAAATACTATTGAAGAAGTAATCGTCTCAATTCAAAATATTGATCCAACACGTTTACTTCAAATTACTGGGTATTTATTTGATTTAGGACTTCTTGTAAAGATTGTTCCTCCGCTACAAAGTTGGATCGATGGTGATTTGAGTATTGGCCAAATTAAAAACGTCAATATTGAGGATTTATTAGGGAGAGACCCCATATCCATAATTAATCCGGCACTAATTGATGAATATGAAAATAAAATAATACTCATTACAGGTGCCGCTGGATCTATTGGTAGTGAAATTTCCAGAAAAGTTAGTCGTTATAATTATAAAAAGTTAATTCTTTTAGATAATGCAGAGTCCGCTCTTTATGACCTTCAACAAGAATTTAAGCAACGAGGATTAGAGAATATCGAAGCTATCATTGCGGATGTTCGGAACAGGACTAGAATAGATCAAATATTTAATCAATATAAACCCAAAGTGGTTTTCCATGCTGCAGCTTACAAACACGTGCCATTAATGGAAAATAACCCCTTTGAAGCCGTTAGTGTTAATATTGGAGGCACTTCAAATGTGGCGGATATATCAGTGAAGCACATTGTGGATAAATTTGTATTAATATCAACAGACAAAGCAGTAAATCCAACAAATGTTATGGGAGCCACAAAACGCATCGCAGAGCTCTATGTGACATGTCTCAAAGAAAAAGGGCATACAAAATTCATAACCACAAGGTTTGGAAATGTCTTAGGCTCCAATGGATCCGTAATCCCATTATTTAAAAAACAAATTGAAAATGGCGGCCCTTTAACGGTGACCCATAAAGATATTATGCGTTACTTTATGACTATTCCTGAAGCTTGCCAGCTTGTTTTAGAAGCAGCTGCTATGGGTAATGGTGGCGAAATTTTCGTATTTGATATGGGAGAACCCGTTAAGATTTTTAATCTTGCTACAAATATGATCATCCTATCTGGCCTGCGCTATCCTGAAGACATAGATATCAAAATCACTGGTTTAAGGCCAGGCGAAAAGATTTACGAAGAGTTATTAGCAAATGGAGAAAACACCACGAAAACATATCATGAAAAAATAATGATAGCAAAGTCAAGACCTATAGATATTATAAATGTAGAAAAACAAATAAATAAACTATCTACTGTAAACTCTCTAACTCAACCCTTAGAAATAGTGTCTTTTATAAAAACTCTAATTCCCGAATATATTTCCAATAATTCAACATACGAAGT
This sequence comes from Gelidibacter sp., assembly GCF_053579655.1. Lineage (NCBI taxonomy): Bacteria > Pseudomonadati > Bacteroidota > Flavobacteriia > Flavobacteriales > Flavobacteriaceae > Gelidibacter > Gelidibacter sp. Next base: position 6,421 of record NZ_JBMDWE010000001.1, read on the forward strand.
CTTAGATAATAAAAAATAATCTACATTAAACCATACATATAAAACTACTCAAATGAAAATTCGTTTATTTACACTCACAGTATTGGTAATTATGGCCACCTCTTGCGCTTCCCGAAAGGACATAGCGTACTTCCAGGATAGACCATTAAGCGATGGCTATATTGACTCCGCACCTGAGCAACTTATTTATAAACCTGATGACATTTTAACTATCAACGTCTCTGCAGCCGACCCTATAGCGGCACAGCCGTTCAATTTATCCATAGTCTCAGAAAGCGACGACCTAATTAATGCATCAGGTCGTACTAGAATGCAGACTTATTTAATAGACTATAATGGAAATATTGAATTTCCTGTTTTGGGCACTTTACATATCGCTGGAATAACAAGAATAGCTCTTACCGCTATGCTGAAAGAAAAAATAAGCGAATATGCGAAGGATCCTATTGTAAACGTTAGGCTCGTTAACTTTACGATAACTGTTATTGGAGAAGTCTCACGACCAGGCACATTTACAATACAGGACGAACGTATTTCCTTACCAGAAGCTCTCGGTTTGGCCAATGATTTAACCATTTTTGGAAAACGTAAAAATGTCCTTCTCATTCGTGAAGTTGATGGTAAAAAAAAGTTTGCAAAAATTGATTTGACTTCGGTAAATACTGTAAGCTCACCACTCTATTATTTACAGCAGAACGACGTCATAATTGTAGAACAAAATAATGCCAGAATACGCTCAGCTAATTACAATCAAAATAATGCGGTACTCATTTCAGCGATAGGCACGTTAACTACAATAGTAGCCGTGTTTTTGATTAAATAACTTATTAATATTAAAATTTTATAAAATGTAAAATGGATACATCTACAAATGAATTAAAAAAAACATTAGACATCTATCTTTCTAAATGGAAATTAATATTATTTTTTGTAATTACAGCTATAGTTTTAGCATACGGTTATCTTCGATATACTACATATCTATACCAAGCTTCTGCAACTGTTAAAATTAAGGATGAACAACAATCTCAGAAACTGCCAAGTATGGCCGAAATAACCAGTGGTGGTCTTTTTTCTGGTGGGGCAAATAAAATAAAAGATGAAATTGAAGTTATGACTTCAAGAACTATAATTGCAAATATCGTAAAAAACTTAAAGCTTAATATTAGATATTATGAACAAGGAAAAATTAAGGAAATGGAGTTATATGAAAATGCTCCTATAAAATTAAATTTTTTTGCAAGTGATTCAATCGTTCATAAAGTAGATACTACTCTTTTTATTAAGGTTAAATCCCAATCAGAATTTTTAATGTTTAAAGATAATGGGAAATCTATTATAGAGCGTGATGACTCTGAAGGAAAATCATTTTCTTTTGGAGATCGGATTAAAACAGGATTTGGTGATTTAGTGATAGTGCCAAATATTGGAAAGTTCGCTCCACATAAAGGAAGTAATTTAAAGGTTTCAATAAAGCCTGTGACTTCAATGGTCAATAGTTACCAGCCCGCTATTTTGACTTCGACAGTGGACGGATCGAGCGTGATCAAATTGACACTAAAAGACAATATTCCGAATAGAGCTGTTGATATACTCAATCAGGTCATTAGGGAATACAATAATGATGTCATTACAGATAAAGAAGACGTCATAAAAGTAACTTCTGATTTTATTAATAATCGCTTAGAATTGGTTTTTAAAGAATTAGAAGAAGTGGACTTTACAGCAGAGCAACTTCAAAAAAGAAATAACTTAACGGCTCTCGGATCACAAGCCAATATTTATTTAGAAAGCGAGAAACAAAATGAATTTCAAATAAATAACACCGCGAATACGATTCAATTAATAGACTATTTACGACAAGAATTAAAAGAAAAGAATAAGAATTCTGATTTATTGCCATCAAATCTTGGGATTGCTGATGCAAACGTTAATCAAGTTACAAAAAGCCATAATGAATTAGTAGCTCAGCGTGATAGAATATTGAAGAATTCAACTGAAAAAAACCCAGTTGTGATCAACTTAAATAATCAAATTGATGCCTTAAAAAATAATTTAGAGAGTTCTTTAGAGAACATGAAAAAGACTAGCGAGATTACCCTCACTAGTCTTACTAAAGAGGATGCTAGAATTAGAGGGCAATTGTATTCGGCACCAACAAAACAAAGACAACTGCGCGATATTGAACGTCAACAAAACATCAAAGAGTCACTCTACCTGTACTTGTTAGAGAAACGTGAAGAATCAGCAATCAGTCTAGGTATGTTTACTGCTAATGCTAAAGTTATTGATACGGCCTATTCAACTTATTTACCCATAGCTCCAAATAAAATGATAACATATTTAGCAGCTATACTATTGGGATTAATGCTTCCAATTGGCTTTATTTACATAAACGATCTACTAGACACAAAGATTCATGATAAAGACGACTTAATGAAACTCCTTACCATTCCGTATATAGGAGATATTCCAATGACTAGTAAAAAAACGAAACTCATAAATAAAGTCGACTACTCCGCCAAGGCGGAAGCCTTCCGAATTTTACGGTCAAATATTGATTTTTTATTAAAAGACCAGGTTGCGAAAACAAAAAAAATATTCATAACTTCAACCCGAGCAGAAGAAGGAAAGTCACACACCAGTACTAATTTAGCATCCTCCATTTCTTTTTCAGAAAAATCCGTCCTTTTAATCGAAATGGACATTCGTGTGCCTAAAATAATGCAATATCTGAAAGAGAAACCTTCAACCTCAATTGGTTTATCAGAATTTTTAGCTGATAAAACGTTGAAACCCTGTCAGATTTTGAATAAGCTTAAGGATAATGAATTTTTGGATGTTATTGCCTCCGGAACCATTCCGCCTAACCCTTCTGAACTTTTGATAAGTGAGAGAGTTCAAGAGTTATTTGATTATTTCGAAGATAAATATGATTATATAATTGTGGATACCTCTGCTGTGGGATTGGTAAGTGACACCCTAATCATCTCTAAATTTGCCGATATGTTTATATATGTTGTCAGTGCTGATAATATAGACAAGAGACAATTAGTTGCTGTTGCAAAACCACTGTTTGAAGACCATAGACTTCCAAAAATGAATTTGTTATTAAACGGAACAAATTTTGACAAAAAAGGTTATGGATATGGCTATGGATATGGAGCAGCAGATTCTCATAAAAAGAAGTGGTATCATTTTATTTAGTTATCAAATTCTATAGACAAAAAAAACTCCGATGCTTTTACACATCGGAGTTTTTTTATTATGGTCGTTTTCTTCGCTTCCGCTCTTTCTTAAGCAACATCAGCTCCCTACTCGTTTGTCCCGCAACCGACGTATTCTCTTCAGCGCGTCGTATCAAATAAGGCATCACATCCCTAACTGGCCCAAATGGCACATATTTAGCGACATTATAACCTATTGCTGCCAGATTGAAGCTAATATGATCGCTCATCCCGTAAAGTTGCCCAAACCATACACGGTTGTCAGTTTTGTCTATATGCAATTGCTGCATCAGGTCCATTGCCAAGTAACAGCTTTGCTCGTTATGTGTTCCGATAAACAGTGAAATAGTGTCTAGATTTCTCAGAATATAATCTAAGGTGGCATCAAAATTTAAATCTGTTGTTTCCTTGGTGGCACAAATAGGCGAAGCATAACCTTTTTCTTCTGCTCTCTCACGCTCTTTCTCCATATAGGCGCCACGCACAATCTTTACACCAATGGTAAAATCATCTTTTTTTGCGCGTTCATGAAGTGCTTTAAGGTAATCTAACCGATCCCATCTGTACAATTGTAAGGTATTAAAAACAACAGGAATTCCTGTATTATACTTTCGCATCATGTCTTCACACAAATCATCAACAGCGTCCTGCATCCAGCTTTCTTCGGCATCGATCAAAATTTCAACATCTTTTTCTTTGGCCAACTTACACACCTTATCATAACGTGCCACCACTCTATCCCACTCTTCTTGTTCTTGCGGGGTAAATGGTTTACCTTCTCCTTTCTTTTGATATAAAAAAGATCTACCAAACCCTGTAGGCTTAAATACCGAGATAGGCATAGATTTCCGCTCATCTGTAAAATTGATGATCTTCATCGTTTTTTCCATCGCAGCATCAAAATGTGACTCCGTTTCTTTTCCTTCTACTGAAAAGTCCAAAACGGAACTCACACCGTTGACGTACATCCTATCGATAACTGGCAAACAATCCTCTTCATTGATGCCTCCGCAAAAATGGTCAAAAACTGTCGCTCTAATTAATCCCTTTACTGGCAAGTGCGCTTTCAAGGCAAAATTTGTTGCTGCGGTGCCTATCCTTACTAAAGGTTGATGGGAAATCATCTTAAACAAAAAGTAAGCGCGTTCCAGCTCTGAATCACTTTTTAAACGAAAAGCGACTTCGGTATTTTCAAAAATTTCTGACATAGCTATTATAAAAAAATAAAAGCAAATTTAATTATTCATTTGTGATTAATTAATTAAAAACTGCTTATTTTCAACCTTTAATAAAGTTACTAAACAAATGACCTCAATTATCACTGATTCCTATGCCGTTCACTTTAATACCACGGGATATGAAGAACTAAACAACTATCTGAAAGACAATCGTTTTTCAAAAATATTTATTATCGTTGACAACAATACGCATGTCCATTGCTTACCACATTTTATGAGTAAATTAGAAACAGATTTGGACTGCGAAATCATCGAAATTGAAGCAGGCGAAGCCAATAAAAACATAGATACCTGCGTTGGCGTCTGGAATGCACTGTCAGAATTGGGCGCCGACCGAAAAAGTCTCATCATTAATGTAGGTGGCGGCGTTGTTACTGATTTGGGCGGCTTTGTCGCTTGTACCTTTAAGCGCGGTTTGAAATATATAAATGTTCCTACCTCGCTTTTGGCAATGGTGGATGCTTCTGTTGGAGGAAAAACCGGCGTGGATTTGGGCGCTCTTAAAAATCAGGTTGGTGTGATTTCTTCAGGAGATATGGTACTTGTGGACACCAGCTTTTTAGACACACTTCCTCAAAATCATTTAAAAAGTGGTTTGGCTGAAATGTTGAAACACGGGCTTATTTATGACCCACTATACTGGAGCAAATTTTTAGACCTAAACAACTTATCCTTAAGGGATTTAGATGATTTAATTCACGAATCAGTTGAAATAAAAAAAACGATTGTCACTGAAGATCCATTTGAGCATGGTTTGCGTAAAACACTCAATTTCGGACATACTTTAGGCCATGCCATTGAGTCTTATTTTTTAAGTGAAACAGATAAGCAAGAATTGCTTCATGGAGAAGCTATTGCTATTGGCATGATAATGGAAACCTATATTTCTGCGGAATTATTAGACTTTCCTAAAAATGAGATGGAAACTATAAAACAAACCTTTCTTAAAATTTTCAACAAAGTTTCGATTGAAGCCTCAGATCATGATGCCATAATTGATCTTTTAAAATATGACAAAAAGAACGAACATGGCAACATCAATTTTGTGTTATTGGAAAAGATTGGCGTACCTAAAATAGATTGTTTGGTAGAAAACGAATTGCTTATTAAGGCCTTCGAATACTACAAATCATAGATACCGTTCTTTTATAATTTGAAGATGATGATTTTCATGGCCCACAATTATAAACGCAGTTGCCCTAACAGAAAGACTGCTATTGTTAGCAATACCTCTTGCCGCCAACACTTCGTGATTAAAACCAGTGAATAAGGATATAGTTGCCATTCTCACAGTCTCGTATTCTGACAACAGATCTTCGATGCTTCTGTTGTCAGCATAACCATGACTAACAAAAACATCTTGATCAAAACCAGGCAACTCAGTTTTATCATTTCTGGCAATGCACAGCGCGCGATATGCAAATACCCGCTCTGTATCAATTAAATGCAAAATAATTTCTTTAACGCTCCATTTGCCTTCAGCGTAACGAAAAGAAAGTTTATTTATATCAATACTTTTAATAAAGGAAGCTACCGATTTACGATTGCGTTTTAAAGCATCCAATAGTTCTATGTCCTCGACCTTATCAATATAGGGTTGATAATAACTATTGTAGTCATCTGAATCTAGCTCACTTCTCAACATAAAAAAGCATTTAACTGTTATTTTTTAAAAAAAACACCCTTTAGTGATTGCTCAAAATAGGGTGCATAGTTATCAAAAGTCCTAAAACATTACATCTCGTTAAAAATCGAATGCATTAAGCGCTTTTTATCATTTATGCTCTCCTCTAATGAAATCATAGTTTCTGTTCTGTAAATACCTTCGATATCATCTAACATAAAAATAATATCCTTGGCATGTGAAGTGTTTTTAGCCCTTACTTTACAGAAAATATTAAATTTTCCTGTAGTAATATGCGCTACCGTAACAAATGGAATTTCATTAATACGCTCTAAAACAAATTTTGTTTGCGAAGTATTATTCAAGAAAATCCCAACGTAAGCAATAAATGAATAACCAAGTTTTTTATAATCTAAGGTTAAGGATGAGCCCTGGATAATACCTGCCTCTTCCATTTTTTTGACACGAACATGAACCGTTCCTGCCGAAATCACTAATTTTTTAGCTATATCCGTAAACGGAACCCGTGTATTATCAATTAACATGTCTAAAATCTGATGATCAATTTCATCTAACTTGAACTTTCCCATTTTTGTGAATTATTAAATTTTTTACAAAAATAATAGAAATTTATTGAAGATAATACACCGAAACCTAGATATTTTATACTAATAGCGAGTGTTTTTCAGTATTCACAAACACGAAATCGATTGCGAGCCCCTCTTTTAACTTCACATTAACATCATTAAATACCAATTGCTCATGGGCATCAATTTCTTTGTGACCAAAAAAGAGATCCAAATCTGAAATTTTTTCGATTTTAGGAATAAAAGTGACCTGATTTCGATCAAGTTTCTCCTCGTATTGAATTGCAACATCTAAAATCTCATAGCCCACACCCCTTTTCAGCTTCGCGTTTCGAATAATAATGTCGTAAAACAGCTTTTCGTTTTGCGGGATTTTCAAGTACTCAGTCTCATTTATCCCCTCTATGGTGTTAAAAGCAATCTCGATCACCGCAATCCATAGCGATTGGAATATCAAGCCTCTTACCTTATCGCGAGCGTAGTCGCCAGGATAGTGTCCAGCTTCAAACAAAATGGTTGGAGCGTTTAGCACCTGAAAGGTATCCCCAACACAATTAATATTGAATGCGTCATCATATACCCCCACTTGACCAGGAATTTGTTTTTGTAGATATTCATTCATCTTAACAATAACATCCATTGCTTTTTTACGGGTTTCTGTAATCGTACAAATCTCATCTTGAGCTGGCGCTAAAAAGGAAACAGTTGCAGGCTTATCAAATGCGCCAGCGCTAAAAATAGTACGCTGGCCATGAAGATTAAAACAGAAATCCGGTTTAAAATTCTCAAAACACTCTCTAAGCACTCTGCTTTCTGGCTGCGTCAAATTTTGCGCATCCCTATTTAAGTCCACTCCGTTTGCATTTAGACGGGTGTAAGATCTTGATCCATCCGGACTCAACATTGGAATAATGCCAATAGTACATTTATCCAAAAGCTTTTTAACGGTTTCGTTTTTTGAGTCTGCCAAAACATTCAATAAATCAAATATTGCTTTGGTAGTTGTGCTTTCGTTTCCGTGCATTTGAGACCACATTAAAATTCTTTTTTCACCAGATCCGATTTTTATAAAATGAATGTTTTCATTTAAAACCGACTTTCCAATAACCGTCACTTCAAAATATTTATTGTGTTTTTCAAGAAGGTTTTTTATGTGATCGGCATTAATATAACGGCCAAAAAGCGCTGGCTCTTGGAAGTGTTCAAAATCAATATTTATGTATGCTTTAGTCATATGAATTAATTGTGCTACAAATGTAAACAATTGATTATTTACATTTGTAAACAAGGAAACTCATCGCTTTTGTTTACAAAACTATACAGATGACTTATGAAGATGAAGTCAAACCATGCCTTCAAAGCAATGAAGGTGATCGCGTTTTAAATAAACATGCAAACAAATTATAATCAGTGTATTGTGTGTATTTATATAAAGTTAAAATTTAAGACAGCTTAACAATATTTACTATCCTATAGCAATAAAAGGATTCTATTTATTACATTTGTAACACTCTTAATTCCGAAACTTAAGTTTACAATGATAAACACTGATGATTTTGCAAAGCGACTACAAAAAGTCATCGATTACTACGCCGAAACAGCTTCTTCCTTCTCTGATAAAATTGGTGTTCAGCGCTCAAGTATTTCGCATATTTTATCTGGTCGAAATAAGCCAAGCCTAGATTTTGTCTTGAAAATTTTAGCCAACTATCCCGAAGTTGAACTCTATTGGCTATTGAATGGAAAAGGTAAATTTCCCTCCCAGCCTCAAGAATCTAATGTGGAAATAAAACGAAATTCAGAAACTCCGGGTCCAACAGCTAATCTAAAGTCAGAAAGTGCAGACAAGAGCATTGATAAGATTGTTATCTTTTATAAGGATGGTACTTTTAAGGAATTTGTGAAAGGCTAATTAATTTTATCAATCAAATGGGCTCATTAACTTTTAGGGTTTTCGTTACTCAATGAATTTCTTTTGGTTAGTTTTGCATCTAAACCCAATGAACATGAAATTACCTTTAGCTTTTATATGCTTACTCCTTTTGACAAGTTGTTATAATAAAGAACGCGAATGTAAAGATTTTAGAACAGGTACGTTTGAGTTTAAATACACCACCGATGGTGTTGAAAAAATAGGGCGCTTTGTGAGAACTGATAGCACCAACATTGATTATTATGAAAATAAGATCGATACAGCTTCAATCCGTTGGATAAACGATTGCGAATTTATCATGAAGCATATCAATCCGAAAAATATGAGTGAAGAAAAAGCGATTCATATGAAGATCTTATCCACATCTAAGGACTCTTATACCTTTGAATACAGCTTGGCCATTCAGCATGGTAGCCAGCAAAAGCATATTGAGAAAGGTACGGCGACTAAAATAAAGTAGACGTATTAAATTGCTTATCAATAAGTGATGACAATGTAGCTCGATTGAGCCTAACGCCTCAAGAAGCTGTCTTAGGGGCTGACAAAATTTTAGCAGGTCCTTATCTAAAAATTAGCCAGCCTGCCTAAAAACAATCGATTGATACCAATACAGTCTTATTATTAATAGGACTGCAGTGTGTTTTACTGCTATTATTTGAGCTTATAAATTAGTTTAAAAAAACTTTTTCACATTGTATCTTCTAGTTTTAATTATCGCCATCAGTTTGCGAACTATTATACCATATTAAGATAGCTAATGATTTATTGACTCATTCGTGCCGAAACTTTTGTATTGCAATGTCGTTTTCAATTTAAGCTCCTAACTAAAAAGTTACATTCTTAGACTCCAATGCTATCTAATAATTGTTGAATAGAATCATTTGGAATATTTATTCCTGACATCGTTTAATTTCAAATTTAGAAATCTGAAAAACTTTAAATCTGGAAAATCATAATCAAAATCAAAACAGACATCAAACGAAAAAGACCTTATCATGATTAACAGATAAGGTCTTTTTTTATGCTATGGTATTTTCTCTAAGGATCGTGAAAATATATACTGTAAAGCTGGTAGGCATTGAGCCTTAGTTCTTTAAAATCGCCAACCTCCGTATTTGTCCGTGAATCAACGTGTTACTTAGAAAAGTCGAAATTAGATTCGTTTAAACTTAATCTAATGGCGGATGGCCATGAATTTCCTCAAAAACAGCATCAAAGTTTTCTCTGATGTAAGCACGTAATTTCATACGGTAATCATCATGTAGCCATTTTACAAAATTGAAGGTACTCTTGCTAATACATTGTGTGTAGCGTTCCAATCGGTGGTTGATATCATCTTCCAATAGTTTCATCAACCCCAAGGCATCGTAAACGTCTTCGCTGTTTTCAACACATATTTTAGTGTGGTGCGCAATGGATTGTTCTAAAAGCACTTTAGACGAATCGCCTTTATTGACCGAATCGATATATGCCTGTTTCATGTCAAAATAGACTTCTTCAGAATTAGCGAATTCCTGGCGGATCGCATCGGGCATTTCATATCTGAAATTGGCTTCAATGTCATCGTCATTGATAATGCTGTCTAAATAATAATTTGGCGAACCAAATATTTTCTGCCAGTCAATATCAGCACCCCAAGGACCAAAACGATGCATATTATTACCTAAATCGATGATTTTAAACACTTCCTTATCCTTATAGATACGAGATCCACGCCCTACCATTTGGTAATACAAGGCCAAGGATTTAGTCGCTCTGTTAAGAATGATGGTATCTACGGAAGGTTCATCAAATCCAGTGGTCAAAATACTTACGGAAGTTAAAATGGCGCTCGGCGTTTCCTTAAACCATTTTAAAATGGCTTTACGCTCTTTTTTAGTCGCGGTATTGTCCAAATGCGCAATCGTATATCCCGCTCTTTTAAAAGTATCATAGATATGCAAAGACGTGTTGATACCATTGTTGAAAATCAAGGTTTTCTTGCCCAGTGAATGTTGCTCATAAGCATATACCACTTTTCTAAGCATGTCTGTATTGGTATATAAATCTTCAGAGGATTTCACGGTATAATCGCCGTTGGAACCGACTTCCAAGGATGTCAAACCTACATTATATTGATAGGTTTCAGCCGAGGAAAGGAATTTATTTTCAACAAGGGACTCAATAGTTTCGCCCGTAATGAGTTCATTATAATTATCCTTCATTGGCAAATCCTTGTTGGAACTCAATGGAGTTGCAGTAACACCTAGGATAAAAGAGTTTTCAAAATATTTGAAAAGCTTGGTAAACGAGTTGTAATGCGCCTCATCAATAATCAGCAAACCGACATTTGAAATATCCAACATGTCCTCTTGCAGACGGTTGTTCAAGGTTTCCACCATCGCCACAAAGCAGCTGTAGTCTTCCTGATCGTCCAAATTCGCCTTACTGTCTATCACTTTGTTCGATACGCTGAATTCCGTCAACATCTTGGACGTTTGTTTCAACAATTCAATACGGTGGGTTAAGATGACTACTTTTTTATCGTGATTCTTTAAATACTGTCTCACGATTTCAGAGAAAATAACCGTTTTTCCACCACCTGTTGGCAGCTGATAAAGTAAATGATAATCATCAGGAGCTTCATCAAAAGCCTTAAATACCTTGTCAATGGCTTTCTTTTGATAGTTATATAAATCTTTTCCTGTTTGACGTTCTAAGTTTTCTGAAACTGTTTTTACAGACATTCTATTGTAGTGCTAAAGCGGGTTATATCTTAATAAGAAGTGCAAAGATATGAGTATTAGCGTGGTCTTGCAATTATAAGTTTAAAAGATATTTGTAATTTGCCATAGAAATTTATGGATACAGAAAATTTACAACGGAATTTTGAAGGCTATTTAAACAGCTCTTTATTGTGGCATGGAGCTCAAGTTTATGACCTACAACAGTGTTTTTTAGAGAGTTCAATACCGCAACCCTTTACAAAAAAATTGACCGAACACCTCCGTTTGGGAAAGTTGGTAGAGCGTTTTGTATTCCATCAATTGGTCGAGGATATGTCTTGGGAAATTTTGGCCGAAAATGTACAGATACAAGATCATAAAAGAACTATTGGCGAATTGGACGCACTTTTAATGACTCAAAATGGTCCCGTTCATTTGGAAATCATTTTTAAATTTTATTTGTATGATCCCAATGAAGGCAATGACGAATTGTCGCATTGGATCGGTCCGAATAGAAAGGACAGTTTACTTCAGAAATTGGACAAACTGAAAAACAAGCAATTGCCGCTCCTCTACCATCCTAAAACTCAATCCCTACTTAAAGATTTAGAAATGAATCTCGAGGAAATCAGACAACAAGTGTTGTTCAAGGCACAATTGTTTTTGCCGTTCAACTATCCCGAGAAAGTATTTTTCAAACTTAATCCGGAATGTCTCCACGGTTTTTATGTGAAGAAAGACAAACTCAACCAATTCAAAACAGCACAATTTTATATTCCAGAAAAAATTAATTGGTTGATGGCCGTTGATAAGGAAGTGAATTGGCTGAATTATGATGCGTTTACATCGGAAGTTACAAGGTGGCTCGATAAAGAAATGGCTCCTTTATGTTGGCTCAAGGAAAATGATGTGCTGCGCAAATTTTTTGTGGTGTGGTGGTAATGTATTTGTAGTAATAAGTAATGGGAATTAAGTATTAAGAAATTGAAAATTCTCTCTTAGAGCCGCGAAGGCGCTAAGTTGTGAGCCTGTTAATCTTTGGCTTTATAAAATCAATTATTCTCTGTGAAACTCAGTGAAATCTCTGCGAATCTCTTTGTAATTGCATATCGCAATCCGTGTAAATTCGTGAAATTCGTGTCAAAAAATCAATGAATATCTGTTGAAATCAGCGTGTCCCGTCTCAAGGTGTAGCAGGTTCATGTCGTAAGATGTTCAATGCGACTGAGAGGTCTTTCATCATAATCCTTACGTTATGTCCTCAAAAAAGTTTTACTTTGCAAACTCAAATTTTAAAAAAACAAATCCCAATTTTGAAAGTCTGTATTGCCGAAAAACCCAGTGTAGCACGCGAGATTGCTATTATTTTAGGAGCTAATAGTAAACATGATGGTTACTATGAAGGCAATGGCTATGCAGTGACCTACACTTTTGGGCATCTGTGCACGCTGATGGAGCCCAACGATTATAAACCACACTGGAAAAGTTGGGATTTGAATAATCTGCCCATGCTTCCGGAAAAGTTCCAAACGAAAGTGGTAGACAATGCTGGTATTCAAAAGCAATTTAATATCGTTAAAAGATTATTTGATAAAGCTGATGTCGTCATCAATTGCGGGGATGCTGGTCAAGAAGGGGAACTGATTCAGCGCTGGGTTTTATCTCAGGCCAATTATAAAGGAAAAGTGCAGCGTTTATGGATTTCTTCCTTGACCGCAGAAGCGATAAAAGAAGGTTTTGACAACTTAAAACCGTCAGAACAGTATGATAATCTCTTTTATGCGGGCTTTTCTCGCGCTATTGGAGATTGGCTTTTAGGAATGAATGCCACACGTTTATACACCCTAAAACATGGTGGCTATAAACAGGTATTGTCGGTAGGGCGCGTACAAACGCCAACTTTGGCCATGGTGGTCAACCGATTTAAGGAGATTGAAAATTTCGTTCCCCAACCCTATTGGGAATTGCAAACATTGTATCGAGACACCTTGTTCAGTTATGAGGAAGGCCGTTTTACCAAGATGGAAGATGGCGAGGTCTTGGCCAATAAAGTTAAAGAGCACGAATTTGAGATCGTCTCCATTACCAAGAAAAAAGGAAAAGATTACGCTCCAAAGTTATTTGATTTAACTGGACTTCAGGTTTACTGCAATACGAAATTTGGATTTTCAGCAGATGAAACTCTCAAGATTGTTCAGAAATTATATGAACAAAAAGTTGTGACCTATCCAAGAGTGGACACCACTTTTCTACCTAACGACATTTACCCGAAAGTATCCGGAATTTTACAAAACCTGTCAAAATATGCGCCTTTAACCGCGCCACTTTTAGGCAAAAAGATTAAAAAATCGCCTAAGGTCTTTAATGACAAAAAGGTCACGGACCATCACGCTATAATTCCTACAGGTGTTGAAAGCAGTTTGCAATACAATCAGCAGCAGGTTTATGACATCATAACCAGACGTTTTATAGCGGTGTTTTATGAGGATTCTACGGTATCCAATACCACAGTGATTGGAAAAGCTGCCGATGTAAACTTTAAAGCTACCGGGAAAGAAGTTTTGAGCAAAGGTTGGCGTGTGGTATTTGAATCTGCCACGTCAAACAGCGGCGGCGCAAAAGAAAATTTGCTGCCATCGTTTGTTAAAGGTGAAAAAGGCCCGCACGAACCTTCGTTTTTGGAGAAACAGACCAAACCGCCCAATCAATTTACAGAAGCTTCCCTACTACGTGCGATGGAAACTGCCGGCAAACAGGTAGATGATGATGAGATGCGCGAACTGATGAAAGAAAATGGGATTGGCCGTCCTTCAACACGCGCCAATATTATCGAGACTTTATTTAAACGTAAATATATTGAGCGTAATAAAAAGCAAGTTCTACCAACGCAAATAGGCATTCAACTGATTGATACCATTCAAAATGAGTTATTGAAGTCGGCCGAATTGACCGGAATGTGGGAAAAGCAATTGAAAGATATTGAGAAAGGCACCTATAGCGCCGCCCAGTTCATCGCCAATATGAAAAGAATGGTGGATGCTTTGGTTTATGAAGTACGCAGTGAAACCCAGCGCGCCAATATCTCCCATGAAAAAACAGAAGAAAAGGCCATCATTAAAAAAGAAATCAAGAAAAAGGAAGGAATAACCTCAGAAATCTGTCCGAAGTGTAAAAAAGGACACTTGATTAAAGGTAAATCCGCTTATGGCTGTAGCGATTTTAAAAATGGCTGTCGTTTCGTTTTGCCTTTTAAATTTAGTGATAAAACCATTTCGGAAAAACAATTTATCCGACTGCTGCAAAAAGGCTCCACCGTCAATCTTAAAGGATTTAAAACCGAAGTTGGAGAAGTTGAAGGCCTGGTGAGGTTTGATGACAACTTCCAATTGGTATTGGAGCCAAAAAAATCGGCTAAAAAAGTAGTTCCAGACAGCTTGACTTGTCCAAAATGCAAGAAAGGAACCGTCATAAAAGGAAAAACCGCTTATGGTTGCAGCCATTTTAAAGAAGGCTGCGACTTTCGATTTACTTTTGATGATGTGCGAAGAAAATCTGAAGGAAAAAAAATGAGCAAAGAATTGGTTTACAGCATTTTAAATGGAGACATCTAAACCATTGACACACGTACATTTTCTGCTCAATAAACCTTTTGGATACCTTAGTCAATTTATGAGTAATGCCAGGCATGAACGCAATAAAAAGTTCTTAGGTGCGCTTTTTGAATTTCCAGAAGGTGTTATGCCTATTGGCCGTTTGGACAAAAATTCAGAAGGACTTTTATTGTTGACTACGGATGGATTTTTAAGCAATACCATTTGTAGTAGTGCTATTGAAAAAGAATATTATGCACAGGTGGATGGCGACATTACCGCAGCTGCACTAGCTCAACTTCAAGAAGGTGTAACCATAGGTTTTGAGGGCATCAAATATGACACCCAAGCTTGTAAGGTCTTTAAATTGGAGCAACTTCCTGAGTTTTCAGAACGCTCAAAAAGTATTAGAGATCCACGTCATGGACCAACCTCATGGATTTCCATTACAATAAATGAAGGAAAGTTTAGACAAGTACGTAAAATGACGTCTGCCGTTGGTTTTCCTACCTTGAGATTGGTGCGTGTTCGTGTAGGTCACATTTATTTGAACAAAATGCAACCTGGAGAAGTTATTAAGGTTGAGGAATTAAATGTAGATTAAACGCGCTTTACTTTCACCGCGTTCATACCTTTCATACCACGTTCCAACTCAAAAGTCACTTTGTCGTTTTCAGCGATATCATCTAAGAGTCCGCTCACATGACAAAAGTATTTTTCATTGTTTTCGATATCAATAATAAACCCGAAGCCTTTAGAATTGTCATAAAAAGAAACTTTACCCTGTCTTACAGGATCTTCTTCTTCACCTTCTTCTTTCTTAGGAACACCTAAAACAATGTCTTCAGCATCTACAATGATTCTATCTGCAGGATCCTGTGGGGTATCTGTTAAATTACCGTAAGCATCTACGTAAGCAAACTGGATCCCATCGGTTCCACCTTCCGCTCTACGGGCTTCTTTTTTCTTTTTCTTTTCGTCACGTTTCTTAGCACGTGCTTTTTCTTTTTCAATTTTGTTAAAGGTCTGTTGCGACTTAGCCATTCTTTTTTTTAAATATGTTTTAAAGGTTAATATTGAAAATACTAAAAATTCTTTGAATATTCAATTTTTTAGAATTGTAAATGTCCAAAGCCTAAGGAAGTACTTAAAATAGGGTTTATGAATTTAAGAATTTAGTCATTAATTTCATATCCATCTTACAAATATAAGAGATAGATTTCAAATATTGTCTACCAAACTACTATTCTTGCAATTATAGGGTGTTTTCGTTAATAATCACAACATGTTTTCTGACAGCTTATTGATTGTTCAGCCTAAAGAGGCAATTTATTTATATAGACGCTACAAAAAACTTTAAATTAAGAAGTTAGCATCGTCAGGTATCAAAACATAGTATTTAAAATATTTCAATTAGGTGAAGTGCAATTAATTATCTAAATTTATATTAATAACCTTATTAAAATCACTTCATACTATGACCTATATCACTGATAATATAATCCCTGGCAATCACGGTAAAACATTTACGACCGATGTGAATGAAGCCTCTGAAAAAACAAAATTGGAAGCTGCAATTTTAAAAGTTCAAGGTGTGGTAAAAGTGATTTTTGCAGATACTTTCCCTTTAGAGTTTACCGTCCATACCGATCGCGTTGTGAAGGTGAGCGAAATACAGAGTGCCGCCAATGAATGGAATTATCATGTGATTGCTAAAGGACCCTTCTTCCCCTTATTTTAGTAAATCACTTATCCTTAATAAGAATAATACTTGCCGTAACACCCGTTAAAAGATTCCATTTTTTTGAAGAAACAAGGATGCCATTATCGTCATACACTTCAAACTCCGCTGTATTGGGGCCAGATTCGCCTTGGTTGAGCGCGACAAATTCTATCTTATTGATCCCCTCCACCAAAGGCACAGCAAAACTCTTGAAATTTCCTGTCAATAATAAATCGACTATAAAAACGACGCCATTGACAAAAACCCGAACGCGGTCGCCATCTGGATATTCGTGGTCTCTACATCTGATATTGGCTTTAATTCCTGTGATTGCGAAGTTGCCCAAAAACTGGTCCTCCATGGTTGGCATCTTAAAACCTTGTTCCACAGCTTTCTTGTTCCATTTTTGATCAAAGATTTCTCCAGGGTCACGTAAGGTGCTATCGTCAAACATTGAAAACTCAGTGTTCTTTTTTTTAAATGTGATGGGACTTTCAGTAGTAGGTTGCTCTTCTTTGCTTACAGGCTCGATTTTGACAGGCGTAGGTGCGGGCTCTTTCTTTTCGTCTTTCTTTTCAACGGCAGGAATCGGAATGCTCCTAATCGGGATTTCCTGCGCCTCTACCTTAAACATAGTCACAAGAAAAAAAACGCCTAAAAGTTTATATTTGAAAAATTTCATAAGCTTAAAACTGATTTGGATTCTGAGAATCAAGAACCATACCTATTAGCGAAACTACCAATTAATTCTGACTATAATTTTAAAGGAAACGTTAAAACTTGCCATTAAAACTTATGCGGAGTTTTCTAATATACTCTTCCATGAGCCAATCTTTGTAATTCTGAGTACTGTTCATCATACAATAAGAATACTGTTTGATTCTGTATGAAATATCGTCGTGCAGGAATTTAGTCAAATCCCTGGCTTCAAAAATAGTTTCAGCGTTGGTTATGCACATTTGAGAATGCTGTTCAATAGAGCGCTCAATGGCTGTAATTGATTTTCTGCCTTCTAAAATTGCTTTTTCGTATTCTGCTTTCATATCAAAATCGACACTATCAGATTTACCGAATCGTTCCCTAGTTGAATTTGGCATCACATAAACAAAATCGCGCTCAATATCTTCGTCATTTCGGATGTTCTCAAGATAAAGGTCTGGGTATTTAAAAATGTGTTGCCAATCTACCGATTGATTCCACGGACCAAAACGAACCGCGTTATTCCCTAAATCCAAAACCAAGAATGATTTCTTGTCTTTTAAAATACGTGAACCTCTTCCTATCATTTGAAAATACAGGGTCAACGAACGTGTGGCACGATTTAAAATAACCGATTCCACTGTTGGTTCATCAAATCCTGTGGTTAAAATACTTACAGAGGTCAAGATACCATCAGGGGTGTTTTTAAACCATTTCAAAATATCCTTTCGCTCCTGCTTGGTGCACGTATTGTCCAAATGCTTGACGTTATAACCTGCGCGCTGGAAGGCGTAATAAACTTCTTTCGAGGTGTTAATTCCGTTATTAAAAATCAAAGTTTTTTTGCCTTTGCACATCTCTTCATAAGCAAATACAAGCTTGCCTAACATATAAGAATTTGTGTAGAGCGTTTCTGATGATTTAACGGTATAATCGCCATTGATCCCAATCTTCAACGTGTTTAATTCCACATCAAAGTTGTACAAGTCTGCTTCAGCCAAAAACCCATTTTTTATCAAGGTCGAAATGTCATCACCCACAATAAGTTTCTGGTAATTGTCCTTCATCGGCAATTTGATGTTCGAACTTAACGGGGTTGCCGTAACGCCGAGTATAAAACAGTTTTCAAAGAATTTAAAAAGCTTTCGGAACGAATTGTAATGGGCCTCATCAATAATAACCAAGCCGATATCCTCCAACCGTAATTTTTTATCATTGAGACGGTTGTTTAAGGTCTCCACCATGGCCACAAAACATTGATATTGATCTTGGTCTGGAAGTTCCTTGACATGGCTGTTGATGATTTTGTTATGCACATCAAAACTCGTCAACATTTTTGAGGTTTGTTTGCACAGCTCTATCCTATGGGTAAGAATAACTACTTTCTTATTATGTTTTTTAATATAGCGTCGGACAATCTCAGAAAATATCACCGTCTTCCCTCCTCCTGTCGGAAGTTGGTACAGTAAATTAAAATTATCCGGAGCGGTGTCAATCACCTCAAAAATCTTATTGAGATCAGCTAGCTGATAATCATAAAGATCCTTTTTGGCTTTTGGATTGCTAAATTGCTCTACTATTTCTGTCATAAAAAGGGCTCGTCAAAAAAATTTTCCCAAAGTTAAGGTTTTATAAAAGTTAATGTTGGCTATTGTTGATAAAAATTAATAGCCCCACTGTTTTATATGATGATTTTCTGATACTTAAATTAATTTCATGCATGTTTCATACTAATAAAAAAAAGAGAAACTGTTCAGGTTTCTCTTTTTGACTTTTCGGTTTCTTCTTTCTTAAGAAACGCTAATACGTTTTGCAGGTTTTTCCTTAGCCTCTTCTCTTTTTGGTAAATGAACCGTTAAAATACCATCTTTATATTCTGCTTTGATTTTATCAGCTTCAATAGTGTCTGGTAAGGTAAAGGTTCTCTTGAATGAAGAATAACCAAATTCACGTCGGGTGTAATTATCTTTTTTTTCTTCATGTTCCTCTTTTGTTTCTGAAGAAATGGAAAGGATTTTATTATCTAAATCAATATTAAAATCTGATTTCTTCATTCCAGGGACAGCGATTTCTAAATAGAATTCATCCGAATTTTCTTTAATGTTTACCGCTGGAAGTGTCATGCCAGTGTTGAAATTAGATAAGAATCCTGTTCCCATTCCGCTTTCAAACAAATTATCAACCCAAGATGATAAACCTGGTAATGTAGAAGTGTTTCTTTTTGTTGAAACGTCGTTGCCGTTATTTGGCATGGTTGCTAATGTACTCATTGTGTATCAAATTTTTAAGTTAGACTATTATTTCGATGGATACATTTCAAAATAAATACCAAAGTGGAAAGTGCCGGCATTTATGACATTTTTTACGTCAAATATGCCGTTTTGACATTTTAAGCTACTTAGAACTAACGGATTGACAGTTAAAAAGTGTTAAACACATCTTATGATTTTACCTGTTACGCCACCATTATGACCGTTCAGCATGAGCTTTCTAAAGCTTACTATGAACTTAGAGAAGTTTATGTTTCTGCCGTTTTTGGAAAATCGCCAGACCAATTAAATGCGATTGAAATCAAAGAAATCAAGGAAGCTTATCCTTTTGTTCCTTCGGAAGCTCAAATAAAGTAAAACTCTTGAGACACGAAGCCGTCTAATCGAGGTCGCTTCGTGTTTTAATAATCATAGGCCTCTTCAGGCAATCTATAATCAATACAGACCTTTCTTCTGCCCCATTGTTTTGCTGAATCCACATCAATGCCCATATAAATATCAATATGATTCTTCCATTTCCTATGCATTTTGTCCTTGACCAAAAAATAGCCCTCAAAACCTTCAATGACCACGGGCGTGTTGTATTTAAGTCCTTTTCGTAATAAGTCGCGAGACACGGCAATATATCTCATGCCTGGTTTTAAGGTATCGCCAAAAGCAGTGATTTGCGGATTGGCACTAGTTTGCCGCGGTGTTGAGTTATAGGCGCTTGCCGTGACCGTAACGGAATCCCAAAAAAAATCAGAGTCCTCTTTCGGTTCTTCTTTACAGCTCGTCAACAGCAAGAGCGCGATTAAAAAATGTGTATGCATAAAATAAATATACAATTTAAAGCAACATTAATTCATTTTTGTAACTTGTCCTAACTAAAACTATACCTTATAATGAAAAAAACTATGCTTTCCCTAAGTTTACTAGCGCTTTTTATGAGCTGTAAAAATGACAAAAAACCAATGACAGAAAACGATCCAAAACAAGATTCTATAGCGCTCATAGAGCGAGCACGAGGCATTCATGAGCGTGTGATCACATTGGACACACATTGTGATATTGATGTAGAAAACTTCACAGATGCGGTCAACTACACTCAGGATTTAGGATCTCAGGTAACCTTGCCAAAAATGAATGCAGGTGGCTTGGATGTGGCTTGGTTTATTGCTTATACAGGACAGGAAGAGTTGACTGATGCAGGTTTTAAGAAAGCTTATCAAGAGGCGATGAATAAATTTACTGCCATCCACAAATTGGTCGAAAAAATCGCACCAGATCAAATTGAATTAGCACTTACTTCAGATGATGTACGACGTATTGTTAAATCAGGGAAAAAAGTGGCCATGATTGGTATTGAAAATGGATACCCTGTTGGAAAGGATATTTCCAACGTTGAAAAGTTCTATAATTTGGGCGGACGTTATATGTCCTTAGCTCACAATGGCCATAGCCAATTGAGTGACAGTAACACAGGTGAAGGAGATTCTATCTGGTTGCATAATGGATTGAGTGAATTGGGCAAAAAAGTCATCAAAGAAATGAATCGTTTGGGAATGATGGTTGATGTGTCACATCCTAGTAAAGAAGCGATGCGTGATATGATGGAAATATCGGAAGCGCCACTAATTGCTTCGCATTCATCAGCAAGAGCTTTGTGCGATCACAGTAGAAACTTGGATGATGAACAGTTAGAATGGATCAAGAAAAGCGGCGGTGTTGCGCAGGCAGTTGCATTTCCCGCGTATTTAAACACTGAGAAGAGCAAAAAATACGGAGATTTTAAAAAAGAGGTTACCTTAACTGTTATGGATTCCATGAATGTTGCTTTCTTGGATTGGAATGACCGTCAAAAGTTAAACGAAACGGAACGTAAAGCTTATTCTGATGTGATAAAAAAGGTTAGCCCTATTGTTGACGCCAAATTAAAGACTATTAAAGATGCTCCAGGACAAGTGAACGTGGCGGATTTTGTGGATCATATTGATTATATGGTCAACAAAATAGGAATTGACCATGTGGGGATCAGCAGTGATTTTGACGGCGGCGGTGGTATTGAAGGTTGGAATGATGCTTCCGAAACTTTTAATGTGACCTTAGAGCTTGTGAAACGCGGTTATACCGAAGAGCAAATTGGAAAGCTTTGGAGCGGCAATTTGTTGCGTGTTTTAGATAATGTTCAAGAGGTAGCTAAGAAAATGGCGAGTTAAATTTCGTAATGATTGGTATTAAAAAAGTCCGCGATATGCGGACTTTTTCTATTTATAGTAAACATTTTTATTCATCTTCGATGCTTTCCATTAATTGTTGTGCTTTTTCGGAATCAGCCTCCGAAACATAGAGTTGCAATTCGCCAAGGATGCCTGTATAGGAAGAATCTAATTTATTCAATTCATAATATTCAATGCCTTCGCTTTCTAGGATGTTTTTGATTTCCATGGCTCTGATTTGAGAGGTTCCTGAATATATTTTGTAATCGCTCATAATGTTCTGTTTTTAAAATGAAGGTTTATCTCTCTAAGTTAAGAATAATATTGATAAAGGTCAGGATAAAGGAGTTTTTAAATAGGAGTTTAGCTTTAGTTCATAAAAAAAATAATGCTACTGTTGGTGTTTTCCACTAACAGTAGCATTCAAAAAAAAATTATTTATGAATTGGTCTTTCGTAAGGTTGTTTCTAACTAAGGATCAATACTCCAAAACTTCTCTTAAAGCCGCTTCAAATTTCCCTTTCGCCAAATACTGATCTTCCAACTGATTGATAAATGGAATTGGTGTTTCCATACTTGCCACACGTTTTACAGGTGCATCCAAATATTCAAAACAGTTTTCCATGATTAAGGCGCTCAAATCACTGCCAATGCCGCCAAACATGGAGTCTTCTTGCAAAATGATTGCACGACCTGTTTTCTGAACCGATTTATAAATAGCTTCAGTATCTAAGGGTTGCAAGGTTCTTAAATCGATAAGATCGGCATCGATATCTTCGTTTTTTGCTAAAATCTCTAAGGCCCAGTGCACTCCGGCACCATAAGTTATGATGCTAACCGCTTTACCTTCTTTTAAAAGCGATGCTTCTCCGAAAGGAATCGTAAAATAATCAGATGGCACTTCCTGACGTATGCTTCTATACAACGCTTTATGCTCGAAATACATTACCGGATTTGGATCATTGATGGCAGTTGCCAGCAACCCTTTTGCATCATAAGGAAATGCAGGATAGACCACTTTTAACCCTGGCGTTTTTGTAAACCACGCTTCATTGGTCTGCGAGTGGAAAGGTCCCGCTGCAACTCCGGCGCCACAAGGCATTCGGATGACGACGTCGGCCTTTTGATTCCAACGGTAATAGGATTTTGCTAAATAATTGACAATCGGATTAAAACCTGAACTTGCAAAATCGGCAAACTGCATCTCAACTACAGCTTTCATGCCTGCAATAGATAAGCCCATGCCTGTTTCAACAATGGCCGATTCACAAATAGGCGTATTGCGCACACGTTGGTTTCCAAATTCTTCTACAAAGCCTTCGGTAATTTTAAAAACACCTCCATATTCGGCGATGTCCTGACCCATAATAACGAGGTCTTTGTGACGTTGCATACTTTGTCTTAATCCTTGAGAAATGGCGTCAATGAAACGGATTTCTTCTGGTTTTGACTTTGACTCAAAATGTTGGTATTGAAAAGGTTTATATACATCATTTAACTCAGTGCTTTCATTGGCAACTATCGCTTCCTCTGCTCCTGCCGTTTGTAAAGCTTCATCAATTTCAGTCTTTATGGTTTGATGTAATTCCTCTTCTTTGGCTGCAGTTAATACGCCTAGTTTGAGCAGATAATTTCTATAGTTATTGATCGGGTCTTTCACTTCCCATTCGGCCATTAATTCATTCGGAACGTATTTAGTGCCGCTAGCTTCTTCGTGACCGCGCATTCTAAATGTTTTGAACTCGATTAAAATTGGACGTGGACGTTTACGCATACTTTCTGCCAGCTTTAGTACTTTTTCATAAACCTCCAGAATGTTATTACCGTCCAAAATAAAAGAATCTATACCATAGCCCTTGCCTCTATCGGCTAAGTCTTTACAGTAATATTGCTCATGCGTAGGTGTTGATAAGCCATAACCGTTATTTTCAATGCAAAAAATAACCGGTAATTGCCAAACCGCTGCAACGTTTAATGCCTCGTGGAAATCGCCTTCACTAGTTCCACCTTCTCCTGTAAAAACTGCGGTGACCTGACCTTTGTTTTGAAGTTTGCTTGCTAGTGCAATTCCATCAGCGACCCCCAATTGCGGACCTAAATGTGAAATCATGCCTACAATATGATAATCTTGAGTACCAAAATGGAAAGATCGATCGCGACCTTTTGTAAAGCCATTTGCTTTTCCTTGCCACTGACTGAATAACCTACTTAACGGAATGTCCCGAGTGGTAAAAACACCTAAATTTCGGTGCATTGGTAGGATGTATTCATTGTTTTGCAAAGCCATGGTAACACCCACCGAAATAGCTTCCTGGCCGATCCCAGAAAACCACTTGGAAACTTTGCCCTGACGCAAAAGAATGAGCATTTTTTCTTCAATCAATCGCGGCTTTAACATGTTTTTATAAAGCTGAAGAAGGGTCCTGTCGTCAAGGTTTTTTTTGTCGTATTGAATAGGGCTCTTGGTAGATGTCAACATAAGGTTTTAAATTTAAAACTCAAATGTAGATAAAATTAGAGAGATTGGAGCAAAACCCTATTTTTTTTAGCGTAATAAAGCAATTACAATTATCCGTATTTTCGCTACTTTTGTAATAAAGACAGTTAACTATAAAAACGTACGTATAAAGATGAATGTGATACCGAGTGTAAATCTTCAGGATTTTGTTTCTGGTGATCCAGTGAGGAAGCAGAAATTTATTAATGAAATTGGTAAAGCCTATGAGGAAATTGGCTTTGTGGCCCTTAAAGGCCATTTTTTAGATGAAAAATTAGTAGATGATCTTTATAGTGAAGTAAAGAATTTTTTCTCATTACCTTTAGAAACCAAGCAGAAATATGAAATCCCTGGTATTGGCGGCCAACGTGGCTATGTGTCCTTTGGGAAAGAGAGTGCGAAAGGTCAAAAACAAGGCGATTTAAAAGAGTTCTGGCACTTTGGTCAGTATGTTGAAGATGATCCTGTTCGCGCCAAGGAATATCCCGAAAATGTGATGGTTTCTGAATTGCCAAAGTTTAATGCTGTTGGTAAGGAAGCTTATGCCATGCTTGAAAAAACCGCAAAATATGTGTTAAGAGCTTTGGCTTTACATTTAAATTTAGAAGAAACGTACTTTGATAATTATATCCATAATGGCAATTCTATTTTAAGACCTATCCATTATCCCCCAATTAAAGACGAACCTAAAGAGGCCGTTCGTGCCGCAGCACATGGCGATATCAATTTGATTACGCTTTTAATGGGCGCTCAAGGACGTGGTTTGCAAGTGCAAAATCATAAAGGTGAATGGATTGACGCTATTGCAGAGCCTGATGAATTGATGATCAATGTTGGCGATATGTTATCGCGTCACACCAATAATAAGTTAAAATCTACCATCCATCGCGTGGTCAACCCGCCGAAAGAATTATGGGGAACCTCACGTTATTCTATTCCATTTTTCATGCATCCAGTCAGTGAAATGAAGCTGAATGTTTTAGAAAGCTGTATTGATGAAGACCATCCTAAGTTATATGAAGATATTACAGCAGGTGAATTTTTACATGAACGCTTATTGGAATTAGGATTGATTAAGAAATAGGATTTAGTTGGCAGTAAGCAGTCTTCAGTCGGCAGTATTTATTTACCGCATTCTGAAGACTGCAGACTGAGGACTGAAAACTGAAGACTGCGAAAAAAATGGATTTAAAAGACCAGCTCAAAAATTTATTCCCAGAACATATCCCTGAAGAAACTCCCGAAGTTGAAAGCTCAAATATCTGGTTGCAAGACGAACCTATTATTTGCAAGTATGAAAAACGAAAAGGAAAACCGATGACCATTTTAGAAGGCTATACGGGAGCTACTGAAGACTTTAAGATTTTAGCAAAGGAACTCAAAACCAAACTCAGTGTTGGTGGGAGTTTTAAAGATGATAAAATAGTGATTCAAGGCGATTATCGCGATAAAATCATGGCCATCTTAAAAGAAAAGGGCTTTGCGGTTAAACGTGTGGGAGGTTGATGGCAACTCAAACTTTACATATTACCAATGGCAGTAATCTCACAGATTACTTGAAAGAACTTGAATATACAGGTAGGTTTTTGACATGGCAAGAAATGCTGTGTGAAGGTCCAACGACTGAAGAGGTTGATTCTGAAGAATTCTTCATTCTCAGAAAAACATTTTTATCTGATTTTTATGAGATTGAAATGAATGAGGCTGAGTTTAAAAAAGAGTTGGATATTTTAAACCATACCGATCAGTTCCAGCAGATTGTGCTATGGTTTGAATATGATTTGTTTTGTCATATCAATTTGATGGCCATCATCAGTATGTTAAATCACAAGAAAATCCAGCTCCCCTTTTATCTAGTATGTAGCGGAAGGGTAAAAGGCGAAAATGATCTTAAAGGTTTGGCCGAATTAAAATCAGACCAGCTTCACCAACATTACGAAAACAAGATTACACTTTCTGGAGAAGACAGGAATTTGATGAGCGCTTTATGGCGGATTTATTGTGGGAAAGATCACAATCTATTTAAGCCATATATTGTACAAAAATCTTCTTTTCCATATTTAGCCAGCTGTTTAAAAGCGCATTTACAACGGTTTCCTGACTCTATAACAGGACTTTCAACCTTGGAGATGCATGCGCTTCACATGATTTCAGATCAAAGAATAAAATCCAGGCGACATCTCTTAGGGTATATTCTTAATTTCCAAGGCTATTATGGTTTTGGTGATCTGCAAATAAATAAGATGATTGATACCCTTTCCATTTTCTATACGGAAGAAAACGATCAAATTATTTTAAATAGAAAAGGACATGAAGCGATTAATAAGCAACATAACTTTTCGGATGAACTGATGACCTCCATGTACTTTGGCGGCGTCAAAAAAATGGATTTTCAGTTTAGTAAAGTCCAAAATAAACTTATAAAAACAATCAAATGTCTATAAAAGCATCAGAACTCATTCTCAATCCAGATGGAAGTGTCTATCATCTTAATCTAAGACCTGAACATCTTGCAACAACGATCATAACCGTTGGTGATCCGGACCGTGTGGACAGTGTGACACAACATTTTGATACCATCGAATTTCAAACCAGAAAAAGAGAATTTCATACGCAAACAGGAACCTATAAAGGCAAACGTATAACCGTTATTTCTACCGGAATTGGTACAGATAATATTGATATCGTATTTAATGAATTGGATGCCTTGGTAAACATCGATTTAGAAAAACGTGAAATCAAAGAAAAACTCACCTCATTGGAAATCATCAGAGTCGGGACTTCTGGATCCATTCAAAAAGAAATTCCCATCGATTCATTTTTGATCAGTGATTTCGCTGTAGGATTTGACAGTCTTTTACATTTTTATAAAAGTGAAAGCGTGCAATATCCTGAGATATCAGATGCTTTGGTAAAACATACCAATTGGAGTCCTTTGAAATCCAAGCCCTACGTTGTAAGATGTAATGAAGAGTTATTCGAAAAATTCAGCTCCAACAAAACCGTGAAAGGTTTTACCGCCACAAATGTTGGTTTTTATGGCCCTCAAGGTCGGGTTTTAAGGCTGCCTGTTCAGGATAATACGCTTAATGATAAATTGGCAAGTTTCAGTTATAACAATATGCCCATTACTAATCTTGAAATGGAAACTGCCGGTATCTACGGATTGTCGGCGCTTTTGGGTCACAAAGCCTTGTCGATGAATGCTATTATCGCAAACAGAGCGACCGGTGAGTTTACTGAGAATTCTAGTAAAACTGTGAACGAATTGATCCTATACACATTAAATAAGTTGGTCGAGTAGTTCGCTTAGAAATCAGCGAATAAAGCTAAAAAAATTATATCTTAACCATATGGCGCTAATGACATTATGGAAAATAAAAAATAAGAGATTCCCTTTTTCAAGGGAATGAAAAATGAATTTTGAATGATAACAGTAAAAATAGGTGGCGTCCCAGAACATTTTAACTTGGCCTGGTATTTAACGCTTAAGGATGGCCAATACAAACAAGAAGGAATTAATTTGCGTTGGGAAGACTACCCTGGCGGCACTGGCGCGATGAGTGAAGCACTCCGAACGGGCGCTATCGATATGGCCGTAATTTTAACCGAAGGGATTGTTAAGGATATTGCCGAAGGAAATCCGAGTAAAATTGTTCAGACTTTTGTGGAAACTCCGCTTATTTGGGGCATTCATGTCGCCGCTGGTTCTGATTTTAAATCGGTTGAAGATCTGAAAGGAAAACGTTGTGCGATTAGCAGATATGGCTCTGGATCTCATTTGATGGCTTATATCAATGCTGAGAATCACGGCTGGGATTTAGAAACCGATCTGAAATTTGAAGTTGTACAAGATTTAGATGGTGCTGTGAAAGCGTTGAGCAATGGCGACGCCGATTATTTTATGTGGGAAAAATTCATGACCAAACCTATTGTGGATTCAGGAGTTTTTAGACGTATCGCTAACTGTCCAACGCCATGGCCTTGTTTTGTAATTGCCGTTAGAAATGAATTTTTAGAAGTTAATGAAAGTGTCGTTAAAGCTATTTTGGAGGTCATCAATAATACGACAGTTGATTTTAAGGAAATTCCAAGTATTGACCGAATGATTGCCAATAGGTATGATCTCCAATTAGAAGATGTTCAGGAGTGGCTCACTTTAACAGAATGGTCACAAAGCAATTTAGATGAGGCTACCGTTAAAAAAGTGCAGCAAAAACTCATGAAACTCGATATTCTTTCAGAACAAAAGCATTACAGGGAGATCGTTTCAGTCATATGATTTACATCATGAAACTTTAACGTTTCAAGAATAATATGTGAATTAGTGTTAAAATGAATAGAAATTGGCTACATTTACCGTTCCAAATCGCGTCATTCTATGACATAAATTAAAAAATATGATTACCAGTATTGCTTTAATTATGGCTTCTTTTGTTGCTTTAAATTTTCTCCTACTCGCCTTCAGTTGTAATAAAACTGTCAAAAAAGAAGTCCCTAAGGTTAAGCCTGTTAAAAAAGATTCAGCTTTGCTTACCAGTCAATTGGAGACTCATGAACTTGCTCCAACTGGTAGTTAGTTTTGCTAAAAGATTTATTCCCAAACCAATACCCTCGATTGGCACTTAAGGGCGAAGGATGACCCGAAGTGATGATGGTATGTTTTGTGGCGTCGATAAATTTCGTTTTTTTTATGGCAAAACCTCCCCAAAGTAAGAATACCACGTCATTTTTTTGATCACTTATGATTTTTATAACCTGATCCGTAAAAGTTTCCCAACCTTTCTTTTGATGGCTTGCTGCCTTTCCTGCCCTAACGGTTAAGGTTGCATTCAATAAAAGCACCCCTTGTTTTGCCCAGGATTCCAAGTTTCCAGAAACCGGATATGGTTTTCCCACATCGGTTTCCAATTCCTTGAAAATATTTTTAAGTGATGGTGGATGGGTAATGCCATCATTGACTGAAAAACATAAACCATTCGCTTGTCCTGCACCATGGTAAGGATCCTGACCGATAATGACCACTTTAACCTGATCAAATGGGCACCAATCAAACGCATTGAAAATATCCTCCATTTTTGGATAACAGGTATGGGTGTCATATTCCTGCTCCACAAACCTGATCAACTCCTTAAAATAAGGCTTTTCAAACTCTGTTTGCAGTTGTTTTTTCCAACTTGGAGGCATATGGATAGTCATGATTTTTTCTGATTTTCATAAAAATAAGAGGTTTTATGTTGTTGCTAAAATTTATATTCAAAAAGTTTAATTTTCCGTAAATTTGAAGCTTATTAAAGATTACCAAAAGAGAATGCACATTCAAGAGAAAACCTTAAAAGATATTGAATTTTATACCGTCCTTGACCAGATGTCAGCATATTGCATGACCCATTTGGGGACTGCAAGAGCTTTACAGAGCAAGCCGTTTTCTAAAAAAGAAGACTTGATCATTGCTTTGAAGCGTACCAATGATTATTTGGCTTCTTTTGAAAATGACAACCGAATTCCAAATCACGGTTTTGAGCCGATAACCAAAGAAATTCAGCTTCTGAAAATCGAAAATTCCTATTTGGAAACTGTCAGTTTTAGAAAAATCAAGGCGATTTCCATGGCATCGAATGAAATCATTATTTTTTTAAAGAAATTTCATGAATATTATCCGCATCTTTTTGAGTTTTCATCTACTATTCCCGTTACCACGGAATTGATCCAACAAATAGATGCTATTATTGACCGATTTGGCGATGTAAAAGACAATGCATCTCCTACACTTTTTAATCTGAGGCAAGAAATCAATGCGATAAGAGGTAAGATTAACCAAAGTTTTGTGTCTGCCTTAACCTCTTACTCTTCTATGGACTATTTGGATGATATCCGAGAATCCGTCGTTGAAAACAAGCGTGTTTTAGCGGTTAAGGCCATGTATCGACGCAAGGTAAAAGGTAGCATTTTAGGAGCAAGTAAAACGGGCAGTATTGTTTACATTGAACCAGAAGCTACGTTTAGATACACCCGCGAACTCAATAATTTGGTCTTTGAAGAAACGGAAGAAGTAACCAGAATATTAAAGCAACTGACCAATTATACGAGATCCTTTCGAGTTTTGCTTAAGGATTATCAAGAGTTCTTGACAGAATTGGATCTTATTTTCGCAAAAGCGAAATATGCGGCATCTATTAATGCTATTTTACCAGAGATCACTGACAATAGAGATTATGTTCTGAAAGACGCCATTCATCCTTTACTTTATATTTCCAATCAAAAGAAACATATAAAAACCTTTTCGCAGTCCATCGAGTTACATCCGGAAAACAGGATTATTGTGATTTCAGGGCCAAATGCGGGCGGAAAAAGTATCACTCTAAAAACGGTCGGACTTCTGCAAGTGATGTTACAAAGTGGACTTCTGATCCCAGTGCATATTCGGAGCAAAGTATGTTTATTTGATCGAATATTAACCGATATTGGCGATAATCAATCGATTGAAAGCCACTTAAGCACATATAGTTACCGATTAAAACAGATGAATTACTTCTTGAAGAAGTGTAATCAGCATACACTTTTCTTAATCGATGAATTTGGAACCGGAAGTGATCCTGAATTAGGAGGTGCGTTGGCAGAAACCTTTTTGGAGGAGTTTTACCATCGCGAAGCTTACGGAATTATCACAACCCACTACTCCAACCTCAAGGTTTTGGCCAACGAGTTGCCTTTTATGCAAAACGCCAATATGATGTTTGATGAAGTCAGCTTGGAACCTATGTATAAACTCGCTTTAGGGCAGGCTGGAAGTTCATTTACTTTTGAAGTGGCCCAAAAAAATGGGATTCCCTTCAGTTTAATCAATCGGGCGAAAAAGAAAATCGAACGCGGAAAAGTCCGGTTTGATGCGACCATCGCAAAATTACAGAAAGAACGTTCAAAGCTCGAAAAAACTGAACAATCACTTAAAGTTAATGAGCGGAAGAAATTGGATGAAGCCGAGAAACTTGAAGAAATCAATCTGAAAATACAAAAGAAATTAGAAAGCTATCAAGAATTGTATGACAGTAATCAACGCCTGATTTATTTGGGACAAAAAATGAATGATTTGTCAGAACGCTATTTTGACAACCATCAAAAAAAGGAACTTATGGCAGAATTATTCAAAGTAGTTCAAATTGAAAACTCCAAACGAAAGAAAGTTTCTGCTACCGTGAAAAAAGTTCAGAAAGCTAAAGAACAAAAAGTCATTGAAGAAGTTGAGAAAACAGTTGAAGTTATTCGTCAAAAAAAGAAAGCCGCCAAAATAAAAGTGGCCCATGCTCCAAAGTCAAAACCTATTTTTAAGGTGGGCGACCGTGTCCGTTTGCAAGATGGAAGAGCTGTTGGCAGCATTGATAAGCTCGAAAAAAATAAGGCTGTGATCAATTATGGCATGTTTACGACTAATGTGAGTGTAGAGCAGTTGGAATTGGTGGAGCGAGTGAAGTAGTTTTCAGTCGGCAGTCTTCAGTTGGCGGTCTTCAGTTGGTGTTTCGATAATCGGCCATCGGTCATCCGTCATCCGTCATCCGTCATCAATCTAATAAATAATTAAAGGGAAAACAGCATGTCCATAAATTTGGAAAACAATAAACAACTCATTCTTTTTGATGGGGTTTGCAATCTTTGTGAGGCGTCGGTGCAATATGTGATTAGGCATGATAAGGGCGATGTGTTTCGTTATACAGCCTTGCAAAGTGACGTTGGACAGGAAATTATAAAAAAATTCAATATTGATAGAGCAAAAATGGATTCTATCCTGCTTTATTCTTCAGAAAACGGTGTTTCTTATAAATCTACAGCTGCTTTAAAAATCGCATCTAAACTTGGATTTCCAAGGAATTTGTTGAGCCTGTTTTTGATAGTTCCTGCCTTTATCAGAAATTGTGTCTATGATTATATTGCCAGAAATAGATACCATTGGTACGGTAAGAAAGATGAATGCATGATTCCTACACCGGAGTTGAAGTCTAAGTTTTTGTAAAGTTGAGATCTGGGGTAAAACCTTTGACTTCTTCCGACCCTTAGGGAATAGTCCTGTTTCCCTCAAATTCAACAAATAACCATTAATAAGCATTTTTTACATTTAAAGCATTCCTATTTAGAATACCTTTGCAGGCATATTTAAAACCCTTTATAATGAACTCAAAATATTATATCGCAGTAATTACGGCCTTTACTATTTGGGGCTTTTTTAGTGTGGTCTTAAAATCGCTTGATGCATTTTCGGCATTTGACATCTTGAGCTATCGCACCTTGGGTTCCTTGGGGATTATGCTTTTTGTGTCGTTATTTTTGCGTCCTAAAACATTGAAGTCAACCATAAGCACATTTAAAGGGTTGGGCACAAGTGTTAAAAAACGCATCATCGTCGTCAATATCCTGAGCGGCTTGTTTTTGGCACTCAACTGGTACATTTATATTTATGTCATGAATAACGTGAGCGTTAGCGCAACTTCATTGGCCTATTTAATTTGTCCGATATTGACCATGGTTTTGGCCTATTTGATTCTGAAGGAAAAGCTTTTTAAGTTGCAATGGGTCGCCGTTATTTTAAGTGGTACAGCGTGTTTACTGCTATCTCTTGGCAATATTACGGACTTGTTTTATAGTATGATCATTGCCTTGAGCTACGCCCTTTACTTGGTGTTGCAGCGAAAAAACCATGAGATCGATCGGTTTTTGGTGTTGACTTTTCAGGTGTTTTTTGCCGTCCTTTTTTTATTGCCATTTATAGTTACTTACGATTCACCTAATGAAAAGACGCCATTTTTTTATGGCATGTTGGCATTGATTGCGGTAGTTTTTACCATCATTCCGATGTATCTTAATATATATGCCTTAAAAGGTTTAAACTCGGCAGTGGTTGGTGTGTTTATTTATCTTAACCCACTAATTAACTTTGGTTTTGCTATTTTCTATTTCAAGGAAAAAGTAAGTCTTCTCGAAGGCGTTTGTTATCTTCTTATCCTGATATCGATTTTTGTTTTCAATTTTTCAGTGATAAAAAATAGAATCAATAGAAAGCGCGCGGTACATATTTAAGATTATTGATTTCGGTTTGTGATACCCCTTTCTAAGTTGTCAAAGTTCCATACTCGGTCCGAGAGCCCGAAGGAAATGTGCTCGGAAAAGGTGCTGACACCTCACTAAATTTGTTCCTGATATCAACGAGTATGTAGTATCCGATTTTCACCTAAAGATGCTGCAGATGTTGTGCCTGATTTTGGAATACTGGCATTCAAAATCACAATTCCTGACATTTCTAAATTCTCTTTGAGCCATTTTGCAGAAACGATAGCAATCATGATTTTTTCAGATTATGAATCTAGATCAAAGGTTTCCGTTGGATTTTTGTGCTCTTGATAATTAATCATGTTTTCACCATCGGCGATGATACAACACACTGCCGCATCGCCCGTAACGTTAACCACCGTTCTGAACATGTCCAAAATACGATCAACTGGGAAAATAATAGCAATCCAAGCAGGATTGAGTCCGACGGAATCCAATACAATGATCAACATGACCAAACCTGCACTTGGTACTGCAGCTGATCCGATGGAAGCCAAAGTCGTGGTCAAAACTACCGTTAATTGCTGGCCAAGGGTCAAATCAATCATGTGCAATTGTGCTAAAAAGATTACGGCAACAGCCTGATAAAGACTGGTACCATCCATGTTTACGGTGGCGCCGATAGGCAACACAAAACTGCTTATTTTTTTATCAATCCCAAGATTTTGCTCCACACATTCCATGGTTACAGGAAGAGTAGCCGCACTGCTGGACGTTGAAAACGCTAACGTTTGTGCAGGGCTCATGGCTTTAAAAAAACCTGCATAAGATACTTTTTTGACAAAAACTTTTAAGATGCCAGGATAGGTAATAAAAATCATGATCATAAGACCAATTAATACCGTCAATGAGTACCAACTCAAGCCTTTAAATATCTCTAAAACTTTTCCAATATCATCTCCAGCCATTTTGCTTACCACACCAGCTAAAAGTGCAAATACGAAGAATGGTGCCGCTTGCATGACCAAGTCTACCATTTTCAGGAAAACTTCGTTGATGCCTTCTACCAGCTTTAAAACGGGTGCTGATTTGTCTTTTGGAATAAACAATAAACAAACCCCGAAGAAAATAGCGAAAAAGATTATTTGAAGCATTAATCCATTGCTAGATAAAGAGTAGAAAAAGTTATCCGGAACAATGTCAATCAACGGTTGTAATGGTGTGGAATCTTTGCGTTGATCGGCGGTAGCAATTTTATCTGAAACAGAAACCTCCTTTAAATCTTGTTTGGTTAAATTGGAGATCACCTGTGCTCTTTCAAAAAACGCTGGATCTTTAAGATAATTGATGCCATCTTTAATTTCATGACCTTGCGAACTTGCCCAAATTTCATAATTGATACGGTTATCTATTCGGCTTTGTTCGTCTATGAGTTTACCTGGTTTTATAGTATTAACCAGCACTAAGCCCAATGAAATAGCGAATACTGTGGTTACCAGATAAAGGAGCAAGGTCTTTCCTCCCATCCTTCCTAAACTTGAAGGATCTCCAATATTAGCAACACCGCCAATGATGGAAAATAACACCAATGGCACGGCAATAAGTTTCAGTAAATTGATGAAAATAGTGCCGAATGGATCGATCCAATCCATGGTAAATGAACTCCACCCCATATAACTTGAGGTCAGCGCCCAAATGATACCAAGGATCATTCCGATGATGATTTTCCAATGTAATGCCAGTTTTTTCATAAGCTATATCCCTGGGTAGGCAGGGATCTTTATTTTAAAATGAAATTAATTTTTATAGCGCTCTCAAGTCACATCAATTTGTTCATGAGACTCCTGCTTTCGCAGGAGCAATAGCTGTTTATTGATGAGACTCCTGCCTGCGCAGGAGTGCATAATCGGCTAAAACCAAGGCTGCCATTGCTTCCACAATGGGAATGGCTCTTGGCACGACACATGGATCATGGCGTCCTTTTCCTTGCATTTCTACGATATCACCTTTATTATCGAGTGTATTTTGTTTCTGAATGATGGTGGCTACGGGTTTAAAAGCCACTCTGAAATAAATATCCATACCATTGCTGATCCCCCCTTGAATGCCTCCTGATAAATTGGTCTTCGTGCTTCCGTCGGCATTGAATTGATCGTTGTGCTCACTGCCTTTCATTTTGGCGCCACAAAATCCGCTGCCATATTCAAAGCCTTTAACAGCGTTTATGGATAGCATGGCTTTACCAAGTTCGGCATGTAGTTTATCAAACACAGGTTCGCCTAATCCGACAGGTAGATTTTGAATCACGCATGTCACTGTGCCACCAATGGTATCGCCTTGCTTTCTAATCTCTCTGATTTTTTCAATCATTTGATTTGCAATAGCTTCGTCAGGACAACGTACAGTGTTACTTTCAATTTTTGAGAAGTCAAGATCTTGATAAGGTTTGTCTAAAAAGAGATCACCAACTGACGATGTGTAGGCATGAATTTTCACGTCTTTCAGCATCTGTTTTGCAATGGCGCCTGCAACAACGCGACTTGCTGTTTCACGTGCTGAACTGCGTCCGCCACCTCTATAGTCGCGTACGCCATATTTTTTATCATAGGTATAATCTGCGTGACTTGGACGGTAAACATCTTTTATATGTGAATAATCATTGGATTTTTGATCGGTATTTTTTATGATAAAACCAATTGGCGTACCTGTGGTTTGGCCTTCAAAAATACCAGAGAGAAATTCAACCACGTCCGACTCCTTACGTTGGGTAACAATATCAGACTGGCCCGGTTTGCGACGGTCCATTTCTAATTGAATGGCTTCAAAATCCAATTGTATTCCTGATGGACACCCATCAATAATACCTCCAATTGCAACACCGTGAGACTCACCAAAAGTTGTGAGTTTGAATAATTTTCCGAAGGAATTTCCAGCCATAAAAGTAATTTTACGCTAATATAATTGTATTCTCATAAAAACAAAAGAATAGAATCCTAAAAGCATTTTTGAGTATTTGAAGGCCGTAAGATAACAATTCTTAATGAAAT
This sequence comes from Gelidibacter sp., assembly GCF_053579655.1. NCBI lineage: Bacteria > Pseudomonadati > Bacteroidota > Flavobacteriia > Flavobacteriales > Flavobacteriaceae > Gelidibacter > Gelidibacter sp. Next base: position 42,798 of record NZ_JBMDWE010000001.1, read on the forward strand.
CTATTCCACTTTTATCTTATCCGCTTAGCGTCAATACGTTTCGGATATGAAAGAAATAAAAACAACATATTAATTGAAATACAGCCCTCTGTTTTAACTCAAATAAATTTTTTAATTCTTTTTTTAGTTATAAAAGCGCTTGTCTTAAAATTGTAACGGGATGTAAGGCCTCTTTTTGGGTGCCATCCATAATTTGATGTCTACAACTCGTGCCATTCGCAGAAATCACTGTGGATTCAGGAGCCCTTCTAACCGCAGGAAACAAGGTTTGTTCGCCTACTTGCATACTGACCTCATAATGCTCCTTTTCATATCCAAAACTTCCTGCCATTCCACAACAGCCACTCGGGATGATGGTTACTTTGAAATTCTCAGGTAAATTCAGTACTTTGAAACTGGACAATTGGTTGCGCAAGGCTTTTTGATGACAGTGCCCGTGAAACTTTATGGTTTTCGATTCCTTGGTGAATTGTGAGGCCTTGATGTTTCCTAAATCAATTTCCTGTAGAATAAATTCTTCAATCAAAAAAGTGTGTTTGGCGATGTTTTGCGCAGCACTCTTGTTGTCCGCTAGTTTTGGATATTCATCTGTAAAACTTAAGATGGCAGAGGGCTCAATGCCAATCAATGGTGTTTCTGATGAAATAAGATCTTTAAAAATCTCGACATTTTCATTGGCTACTTTTTTGGCCTGCTCAAGAAGTCCTTTGGATAAAAATGCCCGCCCGGATTCTGAATGCGAAACAAAGTTTATTCTATAGTTTAAAGCTTTTAAAAGCGCAATGGCATCTTGCCCAATGGAGGTGTCTAAATGATTGGTAAATTCATCATTAAAGAAGTAAATGGTTTTACTATGATTTTCTTTAACTGATTCATTATTAAAGTCTTTAATATGTCTATCTAAACTTTTATTTGAAATTAGTGGCAAAGATCTTTTTTTGGCAATTTGGAAGCCACTTTTCAGGAGTGACGATGTGAATTTATTTTTAAAAAAGAAATTGGTCAGCTGAGGAAACTTGCTACCGAGTTCGTTCAAATCGTTATTATAAGCAAACAATTTTGTTCTTAAAGAGACGCCATTGGCCTTTTGATACTGGTATTGAAACTCCGCTTTTAAACTCGCTACATCCACGCTACTCGGACATTCACTTGCGCAAGCTTTACAACTCAAACACAGGTCGAAAACGTCTTTCAATTCATGATGATCAAACTTATTTGCTTTTTCTGAATTGGTCAAAAACTCACGCAAGGCGTTTGCTCTGGCACGTGTGGTGTCTTTTTCATTTCGTGTAGCTCTGTAACTCGGACACATCGTACCGCCAAATTCCGGCAGTTTCCGACAATCTCCTGAGCCATTGCATTTTTCAGTTTCCCTTAAAATACCCAAGGACGCTGAGAAATCTAACAAAGTTTCAATTTCAGGTTCGGCTCTGTCCGGTTGATAGCGCAGATTTTCATCCATAGGATAAGCTTCCACGATTTTGCCAGGGTTGAAAATGTCATGGGGATCAAAGGCTTTTTTTACCCGCTTCAACAATTGATAGTTTTCTTCACCAATCATCAAGGGAATAAATTCGCCTCTTACAATGCCGTCGCCATGTTCGCCACTCAGGGAGCCTCGATATTTTTTGACCAAATGCGCCACATCCGTAGTTATTTGTCTAAAAAGCGCGACGTCTTCACTTTTTTTAAGGTTAAGAATAGGTCTTAAGTGTAATTCTCCCGCACCAGCATGCGCATAATAAATAGCTTCTTGATTATGGCCCTGCATCAACTGCGTAAACTCGGAGATATAATTTGCCAAATCAGGCAAGGCCACAGCCGTGTCTTCAATGCAGGCAGCCGATTTTTTATCCCCGATCATATTTCCTAAAAGTCCTAATCCTGCCTTTCTCAGTTCGACCGCTTTTTCAATCTCTGCACCAATAAGCACAGGATAAGCATAACTTAAACCAGAATCCTGGATGGTTTTTAAAAGTTTTTCGGTTTGCTCCTGAACTTCCTCAAAGGTCTCTGCCCTGACCTCACACATCAAAATGGCTTTGGGGTCATCAATAATAAAGGTTCTGTTTTCAGCCTGGGTTTTATTTTGTTTGGTACAATCTAAAATGGTTTTATCCATCATTTCACAGGTATAAAGATTGTGCTCCATGGTCATTGCGACACTTTGCAAACATTTTTCTATACTTTCAAAATGGGCGGCTACCATCATACTTTCACTTGGCGGCAAAACGTCTAACTGCAATGTTATTTCAGTCGTAAAAGCCAAAGTGCCTTCGCTTCCCGATAATAGTTTGCACATATTGAACGGCTCAGAAGTTTCACTGAACACGTCACTCTTTAAGAGTTCATCAACGGCATAACCCGTATTTCTTCTATGGATTTCAGGTTTGGGAAAATTATCATGGATTCGCTTTTGAACCTCTTCCTGTTTAAGTTCTTCATATAGGGTTTTATAGATGTGTCCTTCTAAAGAGTCTTCTTTTGTTTTACGAAGAAAGGCTTCAGGTGTCAGGTTTTTAAAAGTGACCTCACTCCCATCACTTAACAAAGTTTTCATTTCCAAAACTTTATCTCGAGTCACTCCATATTGAATGGACGTCGTGCCCGAGGAATTATTCCCTACCATGCCACCAATCATACAGCGGTTTGAAGTAGAGGTGTTCGGGCCAAAAAAGAGTCCGAAGGGTTTTAGGTAGTTGTTGAGTTCATCACGAACCACACCTGGCTGAACGGTGACGGTTTTTGCGTTTTCATCGATATGAAGGATGTTTGTGAAATATTTAGAAACATCCACAACAATACCTTCACCCACACATTGGCCAGCTAATGACGTCCCCGCAGTACGCGGAATGAGCGATGTTTTATTGGTTTGCGCAAAAGCGATGAGCAATTTTAAATCTGCAATGGTATTTGGATAAGCAACAGCAAAGGGCAGTTTTCTATAAACCGACGCGTCAGTCGCATAGAGTGCTTTCATCAAATCATCGGTATAAAATTCCCCAGTCAACTGGCCCTTAAGACGTTGTACTTCTTTACTTAATTCGTGGATCATTTTTTTTATATGGACTTCTTAAACTCATTCAATTTGGAGCTAAAATTAGGGGTATTTTGCTAATTTTAACATAAAGTTATCGAGTTATTTGCTTACCGTTAGAAATACAAGCTGTATGTTTGTTAAAATTTTAAAACTCAAATTATGAAAAGAATATTTTTAATTGCAATTGCTTTTGTGGGAAGTACTATGTTTATGAATGCACAAAACATCGCTAACAATGCCCTTGGTTTACGTATTGGTGACAATGATGGATTTGGAGCAGAAATTTCTTACCAATTAGGACTAAGTCAAGCCAATCGTTTAGAACTGGATTTAGGGCTTCGCAGTGGTAGTGACTACAACGGTTTTAAACTTGCAGGTATTTACCAATGGGTTTGGAATATTGATGGTGGTTTCAACTGGTATGCAGGTCCTGGTGCTGGTATTGGAAGTTATAGTTCTAAATATAAAGATAATGATAAACGATATAGAACAAATCAAACATTTGCTTTTATAGCAGGTGATATCGGAATTGAATACATTTTTGATATTCCATTGATGCTATCCTTAGATTTCAGACCAGAACTTGCTTTTGGAAATAACTATAATGACGATTTGGATTTTGATATTGCTTTAGGTATCAGATACCGTTTCTAATTAAAATAATTCTTCCAAAAGGGAAGATCAAAAAAACCATCATTATTTAAAGTAATGATGGTTTTTTTATGCTTTAAACTTCCGTAGAAATGATCTGAATTTGTTTTTGACAGACTACTTGAAAGTACACTATTATTTTAAGAATTCACAGTTTTTTAAAGTTCGCGCATAGATGGCTTCGTACTGAGGCACTACATTTTCGATTGCAAATTTTGCCGATTCTTTGGTCGCATTCAATTTAAAGGTATTGAGCCTTTGTTCATCGCTCAGAATATAGATGGCATTTTTTGACATGTCTTCAACATCATGAACATCACTTAAAAATCCTGAAACACCTTCCACATTCACTTCGGGAATGCCGCCTGTATTACTTGAAATCACAGGTACTCCAGATGCCATGGCTTCTAAGGCTGCTAAACCAAAACTCTCGGTTTCGGAAGGCAGTAAAAACAAATCACTGAAACAAAGAATTTTATCAATTTCATGACTGTTGCCAAAAAAGACGACTTTATTTAAAATACCGAATTTTTTGCATAAACGTTCGGCATCCGCTTTTTCAGGTCCCTCGCCTACCATCATTAATTTGGCTGGAATTTCCTTTTGGATATTATAAAATATCTTGATCACATCAGGGATCTGTTTTACTTTTCGGAAGTTGCTGATGTGCGTGATGATTTTTTCATTTTCATCGGCCATGATCCAGCGTTGACAGTCGTCGAATTGAGTTTTGTGTCGGCTAAAGTCAATAAAATTAGGGACCACATCTATTTCCCTTTTAATATCAAATAAGCGAATGGTATCGTCTTTCAGGCTTTGGGAGACTGTGGTTACAGCATCCGACTTGTTGATGCTAAAGGTAACCGCCGTTTTGTAGAAGGGATGGCTTCCAACCAAGGTAATATCGGTACCGTGAAGGGTGGTTACGATCGGAACATAAATACCTTCTTCCTGTAGCATTTCTCTCGCCATATAGGCGGCATAGGCATGCGGGATGGCGTAATGCACGTGCAAAAGTTCGATGCCGTGCATCTTTACCATATCTACCAATTTACTGGATAAAGCCAACTCATAAGGTTGATATAAAAACAGCGGATATTCTGGTACGGTCACTTCATGATAATGTACATTACTACCAAGTAAATCCAATCGCACAGGTTGGCTATAGGTTATAAAGTGTATTTCATGGCCCCGTTTAGATAGCGCCAAACCCAACTCGGTTGCCACTACACCACTACCACCAAAAGTTGGGTAACATACGATTCCTATTTTCATCTTTTATTTTTTTAAGTGACTTAAGTTGCAAGTATTTAAAGTATCTAAAGTTATGTTTACTTGAGTCATAAGTCTATTTAAATTTCAATAGCCCAACTTTAAGTAATCAAGGCACTTGCTCATAACTTATAACGCTTTTTACATAATGATCGCCTCATAAATCAAGCGTTGAATTTCTGTTCTAATGCCTTCTCTCTGTAATATATTCTTACCCTCATTAGGATAGGTTCGGTTGGATAAAAAGACATATACTATTTCCTCTTGAGGATCTGCCCAAGCATAGGTTCCTGTAAAACCTGAATGACCAAAACTTGCTAATGATACTTGTCCTTTCCTTGCCGATTGTGGTTTGTCAAAGCCAATGCCCCTTCTTACCCCGCTTCCACAATAATGGCAGTGATTAAATTTTTCAACAGTTTCGGTTTTTAAATAACGTTTGCCCCCGTAATATCCTTTTTGAAGATACATTTGCATGATTTTTGCAACATCGTTGGAAGTACTGAAAATACCTGCATGGCCTCCTACTCCGTTTTGCATGGCTGCTCCCATATCATGAACATAACCTTGAATGGTTTGATGGCGGTAATAATTGTCTATTTCGGTGGGCACCAGTTGTGTGTCACTAAAAATGGCAGCGGGATTATAAGTGGTATGATTGGCTCCTAAAGGCTGAAACAAACGTTCCTGAACCAATTCATCCAAGCCTTTATCGTAATGTTTTTCAATGAATTTTTTAAGGATGAAATATGGGAAGTCACTATACTTATATTGCAAACTTGGAAGTAAGTCGGTATCTCTGATAATCTTTTGAATGGTATCAGGATAGTCCGTTCTTAAATACACTTCGTCGGCTACTTTAATACTGAATTCCGGGCTCGAAACGCGTCTGTAGTACTTTGGATCTGGTTTTTTGGATGCATCTAAAGTGGCGGTATAAAATGGAATCCATGGCTTTAACCGGGCATAATGCGAGAGCATTTGCTTTAAAGTGATGTTCTTCTTATTGGAATCTTTATACTCTGGCAAAATTTGAGATAGTTTTGTGTCTGTAGAAACAATCCCTTGCTCCTCCAACTCCATCAATAGCGGCAATGTGGCCAATATTTTTGTAAGAGAAGCCACGTCATACATATCGTCTAAATCAACGTTCTCATTGCCTTCATAAGTATGTTTACCAAAAGCTTTGTTATAGATGACTTTTCCTTTACGAGCAACCAAAATCTGAAGTCCTGGCGCTGCCTTACGATCAATGGTAATTTTCGCCATGGAATCGAGTTTTTTCAATTTTTCTGAACTCATTCCCACCGATTCAGGAAGACCATAGCTCAACGATTGGATGCCGTTATATATAAAGCCGTCGCCAACCTTAAAGTGCTCTCCTGCCGAAACTGGCAAAGTTCCTTTTGCAGGAATTGCTCCAAAAATAAGTTGAGCAGATTTACGCATCGAAATCTCACTATTTTGATAACTGACGACAATACCTTTAATGTTTTCAAAAGAATTTAAATCGATAAGTGCATAAGGACGTGCAAAAACATCCAGGATAACTGTATTGGTTCGTGCTATTTCATACAGCCAAGTCATTTCTTTATCTGAAAATTGATAAGGTCGCCACGGATTGGCGTTCGATTTGTGAAATCCTACAATAACCGTATTGTAATTATGAAGCTTGGTAATGAGCTCATCCAATTTGGTGGCTTTGATTTCATGTACTTTGGCATATTTTCTCAGTTCTTCCAGATATGCCTTGTTATCAATAGGATCGCCCATTTCTACATAAGCTATCTTTTTAGTGTCCAAATGTCTTAACGGCAATATTTCTTTTTGATTTCGAACCACTGTAATGGCATTTTCCATTAATTTCTCATAGAGCAAGTCATCTTTCAATCGGTTGAGATCCTGTACCAAGTTTTTGGTAGCGATCGGACGGTACTTATTGAGACCAACTTTGTATTTGGCCATCAAAATCTTTTTTACAGAATGCGCCAATCGTTCTTCAGTAATTTGATTGGCTTCATAAGCCGCAACAATTTTATCGATCGCAACAGGCACATTTTCAGAAATCAAAAGCACATCGTTTCCAGCCAAAAATGCAGCAAGATCAATATCTCCAGGTTTGCTAAAGGTGGAAACGCCTTTCATTTCTAAGGCATCTGTAAAAATAAGGCCATCAAATTGCAAACGTTCTTTTAAAAGATCAGTGATAATATATTTCGACAAGGATGAGGGCGTGCCCACTTTCGGCTCCAAACTCGGCACATTCAAATGCGCCACCATAACACTGGAAAGACCTTCGTTTATTAACTTTCTATAAGGATAAAGTTCAATGGAGTCAATACGTTGGGCATTGAAGTTTATCGTTGGCAAGGTTTTATGACTATCGGTATCGGTATCGCCATGGCCAGGAAAATGTTTGGCATTGGCTAAAACACCGGCATCCTGAATACCCTTCATGAAAGCCAAACTTTTAGCAGTGACATTATCCCGATCCTCACCGAAGGAACGGTTGCCAATGATTGGGTTTTTTGGATTGGTATTGATATCCACATCGGGAGCGAAATTAAAATGAACGCCAATACGCTTGCAATGTTCACCAAGCTGCCGCCCCATTTGCTCCACAAGTTTATTGTCAGTAATAGCGCCAAGTGTCATATTATATGGAAAAGCATAAGTGGAATCCAAACGCATGCTCAAACCCCATTCGGCATCCATACCTACAAGCAATGGAACTTTAGAGAGGGCTTGGTAGCGGTTATTGAGTTTGGCTTGTTTAACCGGACCTCCAGTAGAATAAATAATACCTCCAATTTCATGGTTACCTATTAATCGAGCAACTTCAGCTTCATTGGCTTTATTGTTGTTGGATACCGCTCGAACCATGAATAGTTGGCCAACACGTTGGCGTATATCCATATTATTGTAAATACTATCGACCCATTTTTGTTGGGATAGAACGTCTTTTGTCGATAAAGGATTGACAGACTTTTGTGCCGAAATGTGAAATGAAATTAAGCCAAATACAAGGAGGGGAAATAAAAAACGCATATAAATTGGGGTCTTTTTGAAAGTCTAAATACTGGTTAAGAATAGATTTGCAAAATACCACTTTTAGCTTAAAGCTAACAATATTTTATGATAGTTTTATTAGAAGATAATCAACAACAAAAAATATGTGATTAAAGGCTTAACTCATAAACCTACTGTGCCAACTTTCACTAGCGGGAACTTCCCAGTTTTCATTGAATTCCATGATTGTATTGACCAAATTATTGAAGACAATGGTGTTTTTTGAAACCGCTTTTTCTTTCGCCATTTTCTTAAAATCCACTAAAGTTTTGTAGGCAATGAAATCGCCTTGTTTGTAAGACACATTCATTTTGTCCAACAAATCGACGTTGTATTCTTTTTCCAAATGCTGAATAAATTGGACGGAAGCATCAATACTACAGCCTGTAGCCATGGTTAAACTTTGATTTATGGCAATTATTATAAATCGTTTGTATTTAATAAGGTAGCCTGATTGTAAGTCGCTGCCATGAGCTGTCCAATTGGATATAAACGTCTGTAATTTAGATTCTATTTGTTCAATCTCTTCATCTGAAAATGAACGACTGGCTTGGTAAATCCAAACTCTTGACTCTTCCGGTAAGGTATTAAAATCGACTAGCATTTTATTCTGTTATTTAATTAAATCGATATGTCTATCGTGATATCCTAATAGATACAAAACACCATCCAGTCCGATACTGGAAATGGCACTTTGCGCATTATTTTTTACGGTGGGTTTTGCATGAAAGGCAATTCCTAATCCAGCGAGATTAAGCATTGGCAAGTCGTTTGCGCCATCACCAACGGCTATGGTTTGATTAATATCAATACCTTCCTTGTTAGCAAGTTCTTGAAGGTATTCTGCTTTTTTATTGCCATCAACAATCTCTCCAAGATAGTTCCCTGTGAGCTTGCCGTCTTTAATTTCTAATTGGTTGGCATACACATAATCAATCCCTAATTCCTTTTGCAGATAGTTTCCGAAATAGGTAAATCCACCAGATAATATAGCCGTTTTAAAACCATATTTTTTGAGGGTATCAATCAATCTTCTTGCACCTTTGGTTATTGGTAAATTGATCGCGACATCCTCTAATACATCTTCGTTTAAACCTTTTAACAATTTCATGCGACGAATAAAGCTTTCACTAAAGTCAATTTCGCCATTCATCGCCGCTTCTGTAATGGCTTTGACTTCATCGCCAACACCAGCCAATTCCGCTAGTCTATCGATGACTTCCGCCTGAATTAAGGTGGAATCCATATCAAAACATACCAAACGTCGGTTACGCCTGTAAATATTATCTTCCTGAAAAGCGATGTCCACGCCCAAATCATGAGAGATTTGCATAAACCTCGCGGTCAGTTCAGACTTATTATCAATTCTACCTCTAATGGAGAGTTCAATCGATGCTCTTGGATAATCTTCTTCTTTAGTGAGCGACAAACGACCAGTAAGCCGTTTAATGGCGTCAATATTTAAGTTTTTATCTGAAATAACTTGAGTGACCTTTGAAATCTGCTCTGCGGTTAATTTTTCTCCCAAAATGGTAACGATATAACGATCCTTACCTTGGTTGCCAACCCATTTTTCGTAATCATTAGATGCAATTGGTTTGAATTTCGCTTTGACACCAAGCTCATAAGCTTTAAATAATAAATCCTTTAAAACTGCAGCCGATTTGTCTCCGGATTCAATTTGGAATAAAAAACCTAAAGATAAGGTGTCGTGGATGTTGGCTTGGCCGATATCTAATATTTTGGCTTCATAATGTGCCAAAACATTGGTTAAACTAGAGGTTAAACCTGGTTTATCCTGTCCAGAAATGTTTAATAGAAATATCTCGTGGGCCATTACAAATCCTGAGCGTTTGCAATTAATTCTGCAATATCCATCACTGCCATTTCAGACTCTTTATCTTTTGATTTCACACCATCAGTCATCATCGTATTACAAAATGGGCAACCTGCAGCTATGATATCCGCCTTAACGTCAATAGCTTGTTCGGTTCGCGCAATGTTAATCTCTTTATCTCCTTTTTCTGCTTCTTTAAACATTTGAGCTCCCCCAGCACCACAACAAAGTCCACGAGATTTACAACTTTTCATTTCAACTAATTCGGCATCCAATTTTCTGATCAATTCTCTTGGCGCTTCATAAATACCGTTACCACGTCCCAAATAACAAGGATCATGGAATGTAATGCGTTTGCCTTTAAATTGTCCACCTTCAATGGTTAATCGCCCTTCATCCAAAAGTGATTTAAGAAATTGCGTATGATGCATGATTTCGTAATTGCCACCAAGTCCTGGATATTCATTTTTTATGGTATTGAAACAATGCGGACAAGCCGTAACAATTTTCTTGATTCCATAACCATTGAGTACTTCAATATTGGTGACGGCTTGCATCTGAAAAAGAAATTCGTTCCCAGCGCGTTTTGCAGGATCTCCTGTACAGCTTTCTTCGGTTCCTAAAACAGCAAAATCAACATTAGATTTATGTAGCAATTTGACAAAAGCTTTGGTCACCTTTTTTGCTCGATCATCAAAACTTCCCATGCAACCAACCCAAAAGAGTACTTCGGGTTGCTTTCCTTCCGCCATATATTCTGCCATTGTTGGCACTTTCAATGTATTGCTCATTTTTAATAGTTTGTTAGTTTTGGAATTGATGAGTTGATTTAGTTTTGAGTTGATGAGTTTATATATTTAGGAGTTTAGGGTCTAAACTTTTAACTTCTAACTTTCAACCTTTTCTAGGCTTCATCTTTCCAGTTTAATCTGTCCATTTGGTTATATGGCCACGGCGCTCCGTTGTTTTCAATATTAGCCATCATATTATTCAGCTCCATCGGTGCTGCGGATTGTTCCATGACCAAATAACGGCGCATTTCCATAATAATGGACATGGGGTCAATGCTTACAGGGCACGCTTCAACGCACGCATTGCACGTGGTACACGCCCAAAGTTCTTCTCTTGTTATATAATTGTCCAGCAATTGCTTGCCATCTTCTTTAAAAGTGCCATTATTGGCATCGATGTTTTTGCCGACTTCTTCCAAACGGTCTCTGGTATCCATCATAATTTTACGAGGTGAGAGTTTTTTGCCCGTTTGGTTGGCAGGACATTCACTGGTACAACGGCCACATTCTGTACAGGTATAGGCATTGAGTAATTGCACCCAACTCAAATCCTGAACATCACTTGCGCCAAATTTAGCTGGAGCTTCTGCGCTTTCTGGTTGTGCTGCAAAATGATCGACCGTTGGATCCATCATCATTTTGACCTCATTGGTCACGGACTCCAAATTATCAAATCCTCCTTTAGGTTTCACTTTGCCGTAATAGGTGTTTGGAAAGGCTAAAAGAATATGTAAGTGCTTAGAGAAATAAAGGTAATTCAAGAATCCTAAGATGCCTATAATGTGCAGCCACCAAGCGCCGCGCTCGATCATATGAATCGTGCCGTCTGGAAGTCCGCTAAAGAATGGTGCTAGAAACTGACTGATGATATTCCCGCTTTCCATGGCTTGAAATCTTAAATCGGTGGCATTCATTAACAGGAAAAGTCCCATCAGAATCATTTCAATATAAAGAATGTAATTGGCGTCACTTTTAGGCCAGCTGGTCATTTCGGCCATCCAAAAACGTCTCACTTTAATAATGTTTCTTCGGATCCAAAAGATAATAACGGATACAAAAACAAGAACCGCGAGGATTTCAAAACTTCCAATTAAGAAACCGTAGACTGACGTCGGTAAAATGGAAGCAAACAGTCGGTGGTTTTCATAAATCACACCTGAAAAAAGTCCATCAAGAATAATCTCTAGAACTTCAAGATTAATAATGATAAACCCTAAATAAACAATGATATGTAAAAAGCCAGCCACTGGTCTTTTGACCATTTTACTTTGCCCAAGCGCAATCATTGCCATGTTTTTCCAGCGTTGAGACGTGTTGTCGCTTGTATCAACATCCTGGCCCAATTTGATATTGCGGATTAGTTTTTTTACATTTTTTGCAAAGTAACCAATGCCAAGAACGAGGACAATGGCAAACAGTATATTTGGAATGTAATTCATTATGAGCTGGTTAATTAGGCTTAGTTGTTTTGTAGTTCTATCTGTATTTCTTCTGGTTGTGTTTTTTCATCTTCAATGATGTTGCCCTCAGCATCAAAACTTTTCGGTTTTTTTCCAAAAACAGAAAAATGGACATAGCGTTTCGGATTTAATTTGAAATCTTGCAAGAGTTGCTCCATTTGCAAAGAAGCGCCCTCTAAATTGGTATATAATTTATCATCATTAAGTAATTTTCCAAGGGAACCTTTTCCATCCTTAACATCGGCCAACATCCCATTAACCTCTTGAAGGGTCTGGTCGAGATTTGCAAAAGTTTTTGAAATTTCAACTTTCTTGACTTCCGTAGTTATTTCTGCCAGGTTGCTAGATAAAGCCTCAAAATTACCAAGTGCAGAAGTTAGTGTAGCATCATTTTTAACCACTAATTTATTCATGGCATTTGCCATTTCTCTAAAAGAAATGATGGTTTTGTTGAGTTCTGCAATAGCCGCTTTTATGCCATCGTCATTATCATTGATAATTAAGCGGTTAAAATTGTTCATTAAAGAATCGGCAGCTTTTAAGGTCACGCCCAAATTGCTGCTGATGCCCGAGAAGTTTTTTGTGAGACTTGTAACGAGACCTTCTTCAACTTCAGATTGTAAAAAATCACCGTTTTTCGCCAATTCAGGACCAGGCATAGGTATAATGGCCAAAGCATTCCCGCCCATTAATCCGGTTTCATACATTCGGATTTTGCTGTTTGTGGAAAAGTTAACATCACCAGTAATGATAATAGTGACTATGGTTTTACCAGTTTTATCGTCGTAAGTAATGGCCTCAACCTTCCCGATTGTATTTCCTTTTATGGTTACTATGGACGAGGTGTTTAGGGCATTATAATCAAATTCCGTTTGGTATCGGTTGTGTTTCTGTAATATGTTGAGACCTTTCAAATAATTAAAGGTAAATACCATCAGGAGTACTCCTGATATGACTAGTATTGCGGTCTTAACTTCTCTTGATATTTTCAATGTGTTTCAGATTTAGTTGCTTACAAAATTAGGTATAAAAATATTAAGAATCTTTTTAATTAGAGGCAGAATTTATGACTTGGGACACGTTGACACGTTTTCCGTTTTGATAAGCCACAATAAAGGAGTCGGGATAACCTTTTGCCTTTGCGACAGCTGCCATTTTTTTAATTTCGTTGTAATCGGAAGTATTGCCGTAAAAATATTTAAACAACCGGTCTTCCTTTTCTATGGAAATTTCTTTTAACCCTTTGAAGTTATGCGGTTTAGGTTCAAGCTTATTCAAGCCTGCCGCTAGCTGAATTTTGAAAACCGTATTGGGATAAACGACTTTTGAAGCACTATGGGACTTGATTTCTTCATCTACAGCCTCTTTGACGACTTCCTTATTGGCTATATTTTTATAAAGATTTTGTCCTACATTTCTATCTAAAATCATTTTGTAGTCCATAACGCCTTTATATATGGATAGGGACATTTCGTTTTGACCTTTTTCAGAATTGAGATATGCGCCTTCAGGTTTGTAGGTCAAGAAGCCCGTTTCCACCAAAACACTTGGCATATAGGTATTGTGCAAGACCCAAAAGCCAGCTTGTTTGACTCCTCTATCAATGCGCTTAAGTGTTTTTGTGAAATTATCTTGGACCAAGCGCGCCAACTGTGTGCTTTGATCCAAATATTCTTCTTGCATTAAAGTAAGCCCAATGAAGGATTCGGGAGCGTTGGGATCAAATCCATCATAATGCGATTTATAGTCTTCCTCCAAGAAGATAACCTCATTCTCCTTCTTTGCGATTTCGAAGTTTCGTTGATTTTCGTGCAATCCCAAAACAAAAGTTTCCGTGCCATGAGCTCCTGTATGGTGTGAGTTGCAATGTATGGATACGAACAAATCAGCATCAGCATTATTAGCTACTTTTGCACGATCTCTTAAAGGGACAAAAACATCGGTTTTCCGGGTGTAAATAACCTTGATATTAGGATGTTTCTCCAAAGCCTTACCCACGCTCAAAACGATGTTGAGGGCAATTTCCTTCTCCTTATAACCATTTCCGACGTTTCCAGGATCGTGTCCACCATGACCAGCATCTAAAACCACCACAAATTTGTCCTTATTTTTTTGAAAGGCGTGGCTTGGGGTTGTAAAACTGGCGAATAATAATATATTTAATACAAAAGTGAAATGTAATAGCGTTCTCATAAAGGTCTTAACGAATAAAAAACTCGGATGATATTAATTTTTAAAATTTAAATGAATAGTAATCAATCACAAAAAAATATATGTAATTTTGACTTTTCAAAAACCGAGCCATACTTTTACAAAAATACACTTAAAAGCATTGCGTACAAAAAGCTTTCATATACTTTTTCTTCTGAGTTTTACAGTGTTTATTAACACTTTGGGGTTCGCCCAAGAAATTCCTAAAAAACAGACACCCATATTACCAGTCACACAGAATGATAGCATGATGGTGACCATTAAGGTCGATTCTTTACTTTTGCCAACTGTTAACCTCAAAGAAACCGATAGTATCAAACAAGATTCGCTTCCTAAAAATAAGGAGTTTTTGACGGACAAGGTGAATTATAAGGCGAAAGATTATGTGACGCTTAACCAACGCTTAAAACAAACGACCTTATATAATGAAGCGGAAGTGTATTATCAAGACATGGAGATTAAGGCGGGAATCATTGTCATTGATCACAATAAAAACTTGGTTTATGCAGGTCGTTTAAAGGATAGTGCCGGAGTCTATTCGCAGGCGCCAACCTTTAAACAAGGTGCCAATCTTGTCGAGCCTGATTCGATTATCTTCAATACAGACACAAAAAAAGCACTGATTTTCAATTCCAGAACAGAACAAAGTGGTGGTTATATCATTGCCGATGTGACTAAAAAGGAAAACGATTCGGTGTATTTTATCAATCGCGGGAAATTTACAACTTCCGAAGATCGCGATGATCCGGAGTTTTATTTTTTAATGCGAAAAGCGAAAATTGTTCCCAATAAAAAGGTGGTCACCGGATTGACCAATATGTACATTTATAATGTGCCGACCCCTATTGGGTTGCCATTTGCCTATTTTCCATTGACCAAGAAGCAAACTTCAGGGATCCTCTTCCCTACTTTCGGTCAGGATAGCCGACGTGGTTACAATCTTCAAAATGGCGGTTATTATTTTGCCATCAGCGATTATGCGGATTTAGCAGTGTATGGCGATTATTATACCAATGGAAGCTACGGCTTACGCACGGAATCCAATTATGCGTTGCGTTATAAGTTTAGAGGGAATTTTGGGGTAAGATATGAGAGTTTAATTAATAGTGAACGTGGGTTTCCGGATTATTCAAAATCGTCGATCTATAATATCCGATGGTCACATTCGCAAGATTCAAAAGCCAATCCGAGTTCGCGTTTTTCAGCTTCTGTCAACTTAGGAAGTAGTAAGTATTATCAGGAATCGGTTAATCAGTTGAATGCTTCCAACTTTTTGAACAACACCTTATCATCATCCGTATCCTATTCTAAATCGTTTATTGGCGAACCACAAGTTAATATGAGTGTTACCGCAACACACTCCCAAAACACCCGAACGCAGCAAATTGATATGACCTTACCTACCTTTCAGGGAAGTGTGAGCAGGATATATCCTTTTGCACCTTCAATCGGTACCAAAAAGGGACTTATTCATAATATCAACTTTCAATACAACGTCAATGCCCAAAACAGAATAAGAACTACAGATTCTTTATTCTTTAAACCACAAATGTTTGATGATGCCCGAGTGGGCGTACAACAGAGCATTCCGATCTCAACAAATTTTAAGGTATTTAAGCATTTTAGCGTGAGTGCGAATACGAATTTTCAGGAAAACTGGACGCTTAATACCATCCGAAAGTATTATGATCAAAATGAAAATCAAATCTTAAAACAAGATTTAACCGGTTTTGATAGTTATAGGACTTATAATTTCAGCACCAGTGTTGGAACCACGATTTACGGGATGTTCAATTTTGAAAAGCCAGGAAAAGACACGAAGATTAAGGCCATCAGACATATTATGAGGCCATCTATAAGTTATAATATCAATCCTGCATTTGATGAATATTATGACGCTTTTGATTATATCACCGCCAATGGCGATTTGACACGCGCAGAATACAGCCGTTTTGAAGAGTCACTTTATGGCGCACCAAATAAGAATTTCTCGAGCTCTTTGGGTTTATCTTTAGGTAACAACTTTGAAGCTAAAGTAAGAGATCGCGATTCCACCAAAACAGAGCCTAAAAAAATTATTTTACTTAATAATCTTAATTTTTCAACCTCCTATAATTTTGCTGGCGATTCCTTACAATGGAGTCCGGTAAGAGTTTCTGGTGGAACGCAATTTTTTGACAACAAAATGAGCATCAATTTTGGGATGACTTTAGATCCGTATGCTCTGGACAATAATAACAAACGTGTGGACCAATTCAATATCAGTAATGGCGGGAGTTTATTCCGATTGACATCAGCCAGCATGAATTTGAGTTACTCCTTAAGTAGCGACAGTTTTAAAGGTGGCAAAGAACCCGACCAAAGAGCTATTGATGAAAGCTTGAGAAGTGGTGGACGTGACGATGATTTGTTTGGCGTATCGCAGAATTTTGCCGATCAGCGTTTAGGGGATGAAGACCGAGAGAAGGATAAGGAAAAGGAAATGAATTCTGAATTTTTCAATTTCAATATTCCATGGAGTTTGCGTTTGGCATGGGCAGTAAATTACTCCAATACCATTAGACAGAATGAAATATCCTCCAACTCTTTGATGTTTTCGGGAGATGTGGATTTGTCGCCGCGTTGGACGGTTGGGGTATCCTCTGGTTATGATTTCGCGAATCAAGGATTTACGTACACCCAATTGCGATTTGAGCGCGATTTAATGAGCTGGCGCATGAATTTCAGTTGGATTCCATTCAGTGAACGTAGTTCATGGAACTTTTTTATTGGAATTAAATCAGGCTTGCTGAAAGATATCAAATACGACAAACGACGTGAACCGGATAAACGATTGAGATAAAATTTAAAAATTCTAAAATAAAAACTCCAAATTCCAAAATCGAAGAATTAACATAGAAAATTTCGTTTTTCCTTATCAGATACATTATAAAAAATCAAACTAAAAAGACTCATTATGAAAACGATCATTAATACACCCAACGCTCCGGCACCAATTGGTCCTTATAATCAAGCTATCTTATCAGGCAATACTTTATATATGTCTGGACAAGTTGCCTTTGATCCAAAAACCAATGAGCTGGTTCTTGATTCCATTGAAGCTGAAACGGCGCAAGTGATGGAAAACTTAAAAGCAGTTTTAGCTGCCGCAGATATGACTTTTGAAAACGTCGTTAAAACCTCAATTTTCATTAGTGACATGAACAATTTCGGACAAATCAATGCCGTTTATGGTAAGTATTTTGATGCAGATACAGCACCGGCAAGAGAAACGGTTGAAGTAGCAAAATTACCTCGGTCTGTAAATGTAGAGATCAGCATGATTGCGATAAAATAATTCGGAATCTAAAAATACAAAGTCCCCTTTCTTTCAACAGCTTGGGGATTTTTCGTTTCTTATAGTTCTTCTAAAACAGAAGTTCCAGTGGATTGATCGCCGGAAGTCCATTTCCAAGTTTCATACAATCTTATTTTTCCATTTTCAAGACGTTCGGGTTTTGATGTACAAATTCCCGTCCTTAATTCTCCTTTCGTGTTCACCTGATGGTAGCGCATCTCAATAGTTCCCTCCTTGTCTACTATCCCAATTAAATGTCCTTTTACGATGTGGCCACCTTGATATTCAGAGGTCAAGATATTGCCGTTTTGTTGGTATTCAAAAATCGTTTCTTCTGAGATTTCTACGTTGGAAGAATTCTGGATGGGTCTGAATTTTTTGTTGTGATAAGTCATAATTTATAATAAGCTAGGTGACGATCGATCGATAAAGCACACAAGTTATGAAACCTTTAAACATAAAAAAAGCAGTGCATTTGTTTGAATAACATGCACTGCTCTTTATATTTTAATGTAAGGATGTCTTACAATTTTCTCGTATGATAGGCTACCAATCCTTCAATAGGACGTCGTACAAAGTTTCCTGCCGTGAAGCCCATTTCTTCTGCGATTTCAATAATTTGCTTTTTGGCAAAGAATGCAATGGATCCCGCAAAATGAACTGGAACTTTTTTTACTTCATCTTTGTACTGGAAAATCATGTTTTTAGCAAAAATGCGCATGCCTTCCTTAATCATCTCCTGAATATAGGTAGAATCGATATTCAAGAACATAAATTCCGCGAAATTCGCTAAATACGCATTCGGACTTGGTTGTTTATACAGATTGTATTTGATATAATCAGCATCCATATTATACTTATCTCCAAAGGAAACCTTGATAACTTCTGGCATGTGATTGAAATAATAATCCCGTACCAATTGTTTCCCAAAATAATTCCCCGAGGCATCGTCCATTAAGGTATATCCCAAAGATTGAATGCGTTGATCTATATGTTCGCCATCATAATAACTACAGTTGGAACCGGTGCCCAAGATACAAACGATCGCCTGTTCATCATCATGATTTAGGGTCGCTCTTACAGCGGCCATGGTATCTTCAGATACTTCAACCTTAGCATTAACGAAAACATCTTCCAGTACACGTTTTAAAAGGATTCTCGGATTTTCAGTGCCACAACCTGCACCATAAAAAAAGATGTGAGTAACGTCACGTTTGCTTTTCATCAACTCGTCACTCTTTCTGATGATCTTATAGAGTTTTTTCTCTTTTAGAATTTCAGGATTTAGACCGCCAGTCCTA
Source organism: Gelidibacter sp. (assembly GCF_053579655.1). NCBI lineage: Bacteria > Pseudomonadati > Bacteroidota > Flavobacteriia > Flavobacteriales > Flavobacteriaceae > Gelidibacter > Gelidibacter sp. The sequence goes on from NZ_JBMDWE010000001.1 coordinate 61,767, forward strand.
ATTTTTTCTTGAATCTGAACGCCTTTGTCATCTACTGAAATCCAATCGGCTTTTGTAGATCCACTATCAACTATTAAAATCATGTATGTATGGAATAAAAAAATCCGTATAAGTTCAATCTATAAAAAGGAAAACTTATACGGAATTTATGGGTTACTTATAAAGAATGAATGTGTTGTGCCAATTCAACTAATTTGGTAGAATACGCAAATTCGTTATCATACCAGCCCACAACTTTGAAGAATCTTGAGTTGAGTTCAATTGAAGCTTCGGCGTCAAAAACACAGGTATTTGTTTCTCCAACAAAATCTTGTGAAACGACCATGTCTTCAGTATAACCTACAATACCTTTCATTTCGCCTTCAGAAGCATCTTTAAATGCTTTTTTGATTTCTGCTAATGAAGTATCTTTTTCAGTTCTAAAAGTTAAATCTACTACAGATACATCCGCAGTTGGAACTCTAAATGACATTCCTGTAAGTTTTCCGTTTAATTTAGGTATAACTTTTCCTACCGCTTTTGCAGCACCTGTTGAGGATGGGATAATGTTGGTCAAAACACTTCTACCACCTCTATAATCTTTTCTTGATGGTCCATCAACGGTTAATTGTGTCGCTGTTGCAGCATGAACCGTCGTCATCAACCCTTCTTCAAGTCCAAAATTATCATCAATAATTTTAGCCATTGGCGCTAAACAGTTCGTGGTACAAGATGCGTTAGATACGATGGTATCCGAAGCTTTTGCCGATTTATGGTTGACACCCATGACAAACATTGGGGCATCGGCACTTGGTGCTGAAATAACAACTTTTTTAGCGCCAGCTTCAATATGTTGATTGGCCATTTCTAAAGTTGTAAAAATTCCGGTACAATCTGCAACGACGTCTGCTCCTACTTCATCCCATTTAAGGTTACGTGGATCTCTTTCAGCCGTAATGCGGATTGTTTTTCCATTCACTACTAAATGGCCGTCTTTAACTTCAACAGTACCATTAAATCTTCCGTGAACGGAGTCATACTTCAATAAATAAGCTAAATGCTCAACTTCCAATAAATCGTTGATACCTACAATTTCTACATTTGGTTTATTTAATGTTGCTCTAAAAACGATTCTTCCTATACGGCCAAAACCGTTTATTCCTAATTTTAAATTTGACATGTTTTTATATTTTTTATTACAATTATTTATTTTCTATTACTTGACAATCTTCAAACTGCCGATACCGAATCGCACGACTTAATACTTCAAAAATCATCAATCTTCACTCAACAATCAACAATCACCAATCCTAAGTCGACATGATATCTGCAACGCGCAACAATTCCCTATCGATCTTTGATTTTCCTTTGACTGCTTGTTCTATCGGCGTTAACTCCATTTGTTCATTGAGAAGCCCGACCATATAATTGGTTTTTCCTTCTAATAAAGATTCTACAGCCTTCACACCCATTCTACTCGCTAACACACGATCAAAACACGATGGTGAACCACCTCGTTGCATATGGCCTAAAACAGAAACTCTAACGTCGTATTCATCTAAAGTAGATTCAACATAATCTTTCAGCTCAAAAACGTTTTTTCCGATTTTATCGCCTTCCGCAACGACTACGATGCTTGATGTTTTGCCTGAAGCCTTACTTTTATTTAAGGATTCCAACAAGCGCTCAAGACCCAAGTTTTCTTCCGGAATAAGGATTTCTTCAGCTCCTGCACCAACGCCGGCATTCAATGCAATATGACCTACGTCACGTCCCATAACCTCTACAAAAAAGAGTCGGTTATGTGAACTCGCCGTGTCTCGAATTTTATCGATACAATCCACCACGGTATTTAAGGCCGTGTCAAACCCAATGGTATGCGTGGTTCCGAAAATATCGTTATCGATAGTACACGGAATCCCAATAATTGGAAATTCGAATTCTTCGTTGAAAACCATGCCGCCATTAAACGTCCCATCGCCACCAATCACGACAAGGCCATCTATTTCGGCTTTCATCAGTTGGTCATAGGCAATTTTTCGGCCTTCGGGCGTTCTAAATTCTTTGGATCGTGCAGATTTAAGGACGGTTCCACCTTTATTGATAATACCTTTAACGCTACGGGCATCCATCGATTTAAAATCGCCTTCGATAATGCCTTCGTAACCACGATATATTCCCACACACTCGATGTTGTGATAGGCACAGGTTCTAACTACTGAACGAATGGCAGCGTTCATTCCAGGAGCATCGCCGCCAGAAGTCATTACCCCAATTTTTTTAATACTTTTTGACATTTAGTTGTTGTTAAAAAAGTAAAACTACTAAACAAATACTATAATAAAGGAAGGAATTATTATATTTTAAGGAGTGATAAGCAACTCAAACGATTTAGTTAATAACTTACTGGGAAATGTTTAAAAACTGAGGCGTTAATTCTATTTTTCGTCCTTTTCCTCACGCATTTTGATATGCGCTGGCAGTGGCGCTTCAGTATTGGACGCTCCTTTTTTCTTTTCTTCAGGAGTGCCATTGGCTTTATTCTTTCCTGAAAAAATAATTCTGAGCAACTCCCTGAAGGTATCAAACTCTACATTATAGGATAACCCCACCCCTTGTGTATAACCAATTTCTTCACCAAAATTACGAATGTTATTTTCTCTATTAAAAAACTTGGCAGATAAGGTTCCGTCTTCATTCAAAAGCAATTCTATTTCAGCATCTCCAGCAAAAACGGTTTCATTCACGCCACCAATCGGCACCCCAACCTTACCATTAAACAACACGCGATCACTGATTTTAGTGCTTAAAGTCAAGCCTAATCGGTCGTCTGACCTATAATCGGGTGTTTGCTCCCCTGCTTGAAAGTTAATACCTAATTTAAGCTTATCATCCTCACTGGATAAGAGACCATTGAACAAGCTGTTCACACGATCGGCAATGGTACCGTAAGCCTGTTGCCCTAAGCTGATTTCACTAGCAAATGAACCTGTTGCCAAGAGGAACAAGGCCTGGTTTTCTCTGCTTTCTTTAGTTGCCAATCGGTATTCCAACTCTGAACGCACTGTGGAACTTGCATTCGGAAACGCTAAGACAAATTCGGGAGTTGGCTGTTCAAGTTGTCCGGTTAGATTAATTTCAACATTGACAGGAATACTTCGGTTGATGGGATTGTCCAATAAAACCGACGGATTGGCTTCTGTCTTATAAATGGCCTTCAAATTGATTTCGGCTTTTAGCGGATCGCCTTCCCAGATGATACTTCCGCCCGGCTCCACCATCAAATCTTTTTGAATCAAACCACCATAAGAAAAATTATAGACGCCTTTAAAAACTGAAAAATCGCCCCACATTTTAAACTTGCCATTGGTATTGATTTCAAATAAAAGGTTGCCTTCCCCACTACCCTGAATGGTACTTCCAGAATTCCGGTCAATGACTATCTCAATATCGGCGTTTTGGTTGACGTCCAAATCAAATTTCAGCTCTAAACCTTTCACCCGTGTCTCCTGAATAACTTCGCCCTTTAAACGGGCTGCTTTTTCCTCAGGCGTCAGAAAATGGATGTAGGAGTTATCTCCAAAGCTCTCAACATCATTCAACGGAATTTTAAAGACCGTACCTTGTGCAGTGCTGCCTTCCACATCAATGACCAATTGATCGGTTGGCCCATTAATACTGGCGCGGCCGCTCATAAAAGCTGTTCCGTAATAAATGGCATCCTCGGCATCGTCGGTATTTAACACCAATAATCGGTTTGTGTCGATAGTTAATCCGAGCTTCCAATCCGAAAAGTTTTGATGCGACATAAATCCGTTTAAGGTCGCTCTTGAAAAGAACTCAGAATCGGTCATTGTCACGTCATTGAAAATAAATCGTTGCTCTTTTAAGGTCACTTCCGTGTCAAAGTCAAAGGCATAATCCACATTCAAATACGGGATGGCCAATCCGGCGTTATCCAATACCAACTCGCCTTCAATTTGTGGTTTTTTCAAACTCCCAATAACTTTGACGTCGCCCGATACCAAACCGCGAATGTTGTTGATGACATCTGCACCAAAAACATTGAGCGGTTCCAAATCAAATTCATTAAACATGATATCCAAATCGATGCCCGACCTGGTTTTACTGACGTCAATATTGCCCGTGGCATCCAATGATTTCAAATTGTCGTTGCTTAAAAATAAATCCACCGAATAATTGGTCAGGGATTCATTACCGACAATATCGGCCTTAAAGTCGCCTAACAGATAATCATTAAACTTGAGGTTTTCAATGGCAATATTTGAGTTAGGCACATATATACTGTTTTGTTGGAAGACATCCAAAGTGCCATTAAGGATGCCTCCAAAACTGATGTTTTCAAGTGATGGCGTTATCTTATTGATATCGACCTCGTGGAAACTGAGCTTTAAGTCTTTGTAAGTGGAATCTCGCAATACACCCGACAGTTGGATTTCTTCATCTTGATGACTAAAGACTAAGTCGGAAATATTAAACTCTTTAAAATCTCTGTCAAAAGCAACTTTGTTGAGCTGGTTTTTATCTTCATTAATATACCAATTGCTATCCTTGATCGTAATGTCAGATTTTTTAAAACCTACCACAGACTTATTGTTCTCATCAATGGTGTAGAATAAACTCAAATTGAAAAGGTCGCTATTGTTCTTGCCACCACTAAATTCAGACTTGATAAACAGGGTATCCCTAACCGTGACGTTAATAAGGTTGAATTTTGAAAAATTGTAGAATTTGGTGTTGATGGAATCAATTTCTATAAACGTATTAAAAAGAGGATTTTTGTTGTCTATTTTTAATTGGATATCATTGGCAAAATAATCCAGTAATTTAATTTTCGGCGAATTGAAGGTCAAATCAAATCCGCGTTGATCACTTTCTAAATGTCCCTTAATAAATGTGTTTTTGCCGAGTTCCAGGTCAGGATAAAACACCTCTACGATTTTGTTGTAAATAGTGAAATTGAAATCGAGATATTGATCTTTGGTGATTTTATGAGGCACGTAATTGGTATAAATACTACCAACCGAGTTTTCTACGAGTTTGCCGATATCCTTAATTTTGAAAACGCCGCTGACATGACCTTCAATGATGTCTGGCGAATTGATTTCGATGATGCGTTCAGTTTCATTAAATCGAGAGGTGATCTCAAAATCATCAAAATAATAGCTGTCATTTTCATTAATATAGGTAGTGTTATTGAACGTCAGTTTACCATAGGCGTCATCAATATTTGAGCCATCCATATCCATGATAATCGTTCCCCTAAAGATTGAAATACTGTCATTCTTAACGAAATTCAAGGCTTTCAAGTTCGCATATTCCACTTCAGCCGTAAAATCGAGCGCACTGACTTTTTTAGATATATCCGCCAAACCAGTGAATTTAAACTTGAAATTTTCATCGTTGGAAACTAAAACACCATTAAATATCTTATTTCCCAATTGACCGGAAATATCAATATTCTCATAGCGGTAATTGTTGTACGTGAGATTGAACACATGCCCTTTGATATTGGTTTTTAGGTTTTCGAGTGTAAATCCTTTACCGTCTACATCCAAATCAAACGTCGTTTCTTTTATGTTTGGATCATCCAAAAGCAGTCCGATATCAAAATTTTCAACGATAATGTTGCCTTTATAGCTCGCGTTGTCAATATCATTAAATCGCAATAAACTCAAATCTGAATCAATATGGCCAAGTGCTGTATTGATTTTTAAAGTGGCCTCAATATCGGTGGAGGTGATTCTCGTATTCCCATAAGCGGTAAAGTTTCCAAGCTTAGAAAAAACACTTGGTATGGAAGCACCGAGGACATTGGGCATCAGTGATTTTAAATCGTAGTAATTGGACGAAAGATTGCTAAAATCGCCATCCATCTCAAAGGTATTACTTTCACTGTTAAATAAATTCTTAAAGTTGATGTCCCCATAAATTTTGGTCTGAGCACTTGTGTTGAGCCTCAGATTCATCATGTTCAAATCATTAAGGGTTCCACTCAAATTTACGCTAAAGTTGGCATGATCCTCCACGCCAAATTCGTTATAAAAAGTGTTCAATTCATCAAGCATCACGTCTGAATCCTTAAAATTCGCCACAAGATGGACCTTGTTTGTGAAATCCTGTAAATCTTCGCGTTTGTATTTAAAGGTCAAATTGCCTTTAAGTAGAGATTCTGGTGTTTTTATGATAAGATTGGCGAAACTCATGTGATCCAGGGTGTACTCAAAATCGGTAACCATATTTTTAACAGCTAAACCTCTACTGTCCACAAAATTAAGGGTATTAAATCGTGCGCTAACATCAGTGCCGTTAATCAAAAAGTTAGTGGCATTCAGATTAAGATGATTGAACTCCAGGATTTTTGAGTTTTCCTTATTATCATTTATCATCCTAAAAGTACTGTTATAAAAAGAAACATCACTGGAGGATAGCAAAAACCTACTTTTATCAGGCCGTGGATTGTCTTCATCAAACCGCGCAACAAAAACATCCAAATTAGTTTGATTTTCACCTAAATAGGTTCTGATATTAAATGTTAACTCCTGAACATCAACATCTCCAAATGTTAATTTGTTATTGTAAAGGTTTCGGAAATTTAAAATCGAAGTGTTCAGGTTTTTAATACCAATTAACGTGTCCTGCTTATAATCTTCAATATAAATGCCCTTCAGTTCCACATCGCCATTAAATTGAAGTCCGATTTTATCAATAAATATTTGCGTCCCAAAGTCATCGTTAATGCGTTTGGTAAGCTTTTTTGCCAAAAAAGTTTGAACAGGCGGAATAGAGAGACTTAGCACCAAAATGATGAATAGCAATACAATTATTGCCACAATTTTAGATGCTATTTTTAAAAGTTTTTTGATACGTTTGAAAAGTTATAACTTTGAAGCCAAAATTAACAATTATTGTGCCTAATATAGATTAATGGCTACACAAAATATTTATATACTTGCAATTGAGTCTTCATGTGATGACACTGCTGCTTCCGTAATGCTTAACGGCAAAATTTTAAGTAATGTTGTTGCGGGTCAAAAAATTCATGAAGCCTATGGTGGCGTGGTGCCAGAATTAGCCTCAAGAGCCCATCAACAAAACATTGTTCCTGTGGTGCATCAAGCATTGCAAAAGGCCAATGTGGATCAATCCCAACTGAGTGCTATTGCCTTTACACGAGGTCCTGGTTTAATGGGTTCGCTATTGGTTGGCACCTCATTTGCCAAATCGATGGCCTACGGTTTAAATATTCCATTGATTGACGTCAATCACATGCAAGCCCATATTTTAGCGCATTTTATTGATGAAGAAGGATTTAGCAAGCCGCCTTTTCCGTTTTTGGGAATGACGATTTCTGGCGGACATACGCAAATCGTAAAAGTCAAGTCTCATTTTGAAATGGAAGTGATTGGCGAAACGATCGATGATGCCGTCGGGGAAGCTTTTGATAAAAGCGGAAAAATATTGGGTCTCGGTTATCCTGCAGGTCCAGAAATTGACAAACGCGCAAAACTAGGGAATCCGAAGGCTTTCAAGTTTACCAAGCCAAAAGTTGATGGACTAAATTTCAGTTTTTCTGGATTAAAAACGGCCATTCTTTATTTCATTCAGAAGGAAACAAAGGCCAATCCTAATTTTATTGAGGAAAACTTAAATGATATTTGCGCATCTATTCAATACACGATTATCGGAATTTTGATTGATAAGTTAAAACTTGCAACAAAAGAAACGGGCATCACCCATATTGCCATTGGCGGTGGCGTTTCAGCAAATACGGGTATTAGGCAAGCGTTGAAAGATGGCGAAGAAAAATTTGGATGGACCACTTATGTTCCTAAATTTGAATTTACCACAGATAACGCCGCCATGATTGCCATTGTTGGCTATTTGAAGTTTTTGGAAGGCGATTTTGCCCAACAAAACGTAACGGCTTCTTCTCGACTTAAAATTTAATCATACAGACGCAACAATGCAGCTTTTTTATAACCCAGATCTCGACGAATTAACCACTCAAATTTCTTTTACAAAAGACGAAAGCCGACATATCGTCAAAGTGCTTCGTAAAAGCAGTGGCGACCAACTTCAAATTACCAATGGCAAAGGTTGGCTCTTTACTGCAGAAATTACAATTGCAGACTTAAAAAACTGTACTGCGATTATTCTTTCCAAATCCTTTGAACCTTCTCGAAATTATAAAGTGCATCTAGCAGTAGCACCAACAAAAATGAACGATCGCTACGAATGGTTTTTAGAAAAAGCTACAGAGATTGGTGTGGACACCATCACCCCTATTATATGCGACCATAGTGAACGAAAGGCCATTAAAAATGATCGTTTTGAGAAAATTCTACAGTCGGCCATGAAGCAATCGCTGCATTATTATATGCCAGAACTGCAGGAAGCGATTTCTTTTAGCGATTTCGTGGCTCATCCTTTCTACGGTCAAAAATTTATCGCGCATTGCGAAGAAACAGAAAGAACATCTTTAAAAAACGCATTACAGCCCAGTGCTGATGTGCTCATATTAATTGGCCCTGAAGGTGATTTTAGTTCTGCTGAAATCAAATTAGCCATAGCCTCAGGATTCAAACCTGTGACCTTGGGAAATACACGCTTACGAACAGAAACTGCTGCTATTGTTGCTTGTCATAGCGTTGCTTTTTGTAATGAATAAATACTTTATGTAAATTAGATTAAGTCTCTATAAACAAGTATTATGAGGCAATAAAAAAGATACTATTGATTTCTAATCGTTTGTATATATAATCTGCTGTTTACACATTAATTATATATCGCTCCTCTGGAGCTCAAATGCGATAATCTATATTTTCTATTAAGATGTCGCCACGCTGTGGCTATTATTATTATTATTATTATTATTATAGAAAGTAAATCCCATTTAAATTTCAACTCATCTAAAGAGCAATTTCTTATTCAGAGAAGCTCCATAGGAGCGCCATATTAATAGATGAAATGTTATAGATAGACGAAAAGCTCAAGAGAAGCGACATCTCTTTTCAAAATTGTTCAATGTTTTAGGGTTTCAGGCTTGGTTCTTAATTCTAATAGCGACTTGTACTGAGCTTGGTCGAAGCAAACGACTAACACTAACTTAGCTTGTCAAAGTATTGGCCACTGAGCTTGTCGAAGTGTCAGTTTTATTGCGTCCCTTGCGCTGGACTTGGCGTACTTTGCTGTTAAATCATCAAACTATTATTTAAACGCAAAGGTCGCAATGGTTTTTCGCTAAGGTCGCAAAGAGAAATTTAAATCAACATGAGATTTCCCTTAATATTTATAGCTCCATAGGAGTGCCATATTAATAGATTAAATGTAATAGATAGATGGAAAATAAGCTCCAGAGGAGCGTCATCTCTTCTTAAAATTGTTTAATGCTTTATGGTTTAAGGCTTGATTCTTAATTCTAATAACAACTTGTACTGAGCTCGGTCGAAGTAAGCAACGGCCACTGTGCCTGTCAAAGTAGCGGCCACTGAGCTTGTCGAAGTGTCATTTTCATTGCGTCCCTTGCGCTGGACTTTGTGTTCTTTCCGTTTAAACCATCAAGCTTTTATTTAAACGCAATGTTCGCAATGGTTTTCCGCTAAGGTCGCAAAGAGAAATTTAAATCAACATGATATTTTCCTTAATCTTCATAGCTCCATAGGAGCGCCATATTAATAGATTAAATGTAATAGATAGATGGACAATAAGCTCCAGAGGAGCGACATCTCTTCTTAAAATTGTTCAATGTTTTATGGTATCAGGTTTGGTTCTTAATTCTAATATTCAACTATACACTTCTTCTATTCTTTACCACAAATGCTTATATAAATCGCGAAATTTGAGAGACCTTAAATTTTAAACCCAAAGCTTTCAATGCTTTACGGCACAAGTCTATATTCTATGTTCTATCAACGCAGTGGTCTTGATTCTTTTACCGGACATTACTTTTTTTATTTATACTTTTGACACATGACATTCAGTTTTAAAATATCAATACATTTTATTGCGCTTTTGGTTTTTACCATTTGCGTAAATGCCACAGGTTATGCCCAGGAAATTGCCGTTTTAAAGTATAAAGGCGGCGGCGATTGGTATGGAAATCCAACCTCTTTGCCAAACTTAATTACTTTCTGTAATGCCAATATTAACACCAAAATCAATTCCAAACCACAAACGGTCGAGCCCGATAGTCCTGAAATATTCCAATATCCCTTCCTGCATATGACGGGACACGGTAATGTGTTTTTTAGCGAGAACGATATTGAAAACTTAAGGAATTATCTTTTATCTGGTGGATTCTTACATATTGATGACAATTACGGCATGCAACCTTATCTTGTGAAGGAGCTGAAAAAAGTTTTTCCCAACAAGGAGTTGGTCGAATTACCAAAAACGCATCCTATTTTTAGTTCTGCTTTCAAATTTTCTGAAGGCTTACCCAAAATTCATGAGCACGATGGTAAAAGACCTCAAGCCTTCGGTATTTTTGAAAACGACCGCTTGATCCTGTTATTTACTTATGAAACCGATCTAGGAAACGGCTGGGAAGATGAAGAAGTCCACAACGATCCTTTTGAAGTTCGGGAAAGAGCATTGAAAATGGGCGCGAATATTATTAAGTATGTTTTTGAAAACTAGAAATAGAAAATAAAGAGAATAGAATAAAGAGAATAGAATATAGATGATAGACTTTAAGATGGGAGACATAAATTAACCTCATAATGAATGTAATGTTCGCAAATACGTAAACACGCTCTGCGAGCGTGCCCGTTGAGAACATGGCGGATAGAACACAGGTATGATAGACAAAAAATATCGCCCCTGCTATCGGACATGTAAATACGTAAAACCCTCTGGGAGCGCGTCAAAAAACCAGTAAAAACTGACACCTTTCTAAATCAAACATCAACAATCCAATCGTTCCAAAAGCATCCGAGTTACTTCAAAAATCAACAATCGTTAATCAACAATCCAATCGTTCCCAAGCGTCCGAGTTACTTCAAAAATCAAAAATCGCTAATCTCCAATCGTTAATCACATGCAACTCACCCATTACAATTCAAAATTTAATCAGCGCAAATCCCCAATCGCTTTGGTGTGCGAAAACGTGACTAATGCGGCCAACGTTGGAAGTCTCTTCAGAACTGCGGATGCTTTTGGAATTGAAAAATTAATCTTTTGTGGCAGCCCTATTCCTTTGGGTAGAAAGATGACGAAAACCTCGAGAAGCACTGAGAAATATGTCGATTTTGAATGGTGCGAAACTGCTGAAGTGGTTTTAAACAAGCTTAAAACTTTAGGTTATCAAATTATTGCCTTGGAGATTGCGAGCAACAGTAAATCACTGTCTCAGATGGAGTTTTCAACGATTAAACCCTTAGTACTTCTGATTGGCGATGAAAACTTTGGAGTTTCTGAAGGCTGTTTAGAATTGTCTGATCATGTTGTTCATATTGATATGTTTGGACAAAATAGTAGCATGAACGTAGTACAGGCCGCTGGTATTGTGCTTTATGAAATTACCAAGCAGCTAATGCGATGATTGTATTTTAATTATTTGAGCACGTATTTCTCAATAACGTTAATTTTTCTTGCTACCACATGACATATTTGATTTATATTTAAAAAATGAAAGCAAAAACGATTTCTAAAGGAATTTTACAAGCCATAGGCGTTGTATTTGGCATTGCCCTACTCCTTTTCTTTCTTTATAAAATTCAGTCATTAATACTCTATGTATTTATTTCGGGAGTTATCTCACTTATTTTCAGACCAGTGGTTCATTTTTTCAAGTACAAGTTGAAATTAGGAAAAACTCTGGGCGCGGTAATCACCTTATTATTAATCGGTGGTTTGTTTGCGCTGATCTTATGGCTGTTCGTTCCCATAATTCTCGAGCAAAGCAAAAGCATCTCAGAAATTGATTTCGAAATGGTCAAAAAAGATCTGAATGAATTGAATATTCAGGCTAGCGAATATATTGGTGTCGAAAAGATTAATATCATTGAGGCCTTTAAACGCACGGAATTTGCTCGAAACTTTGACTCTGAGCTTATTGAGAGTTTTGTTGATGTTTTTGTCAATAATATCGCTTCTTTTATAATTGGCATTTTTTCAATTTTATTCATTTCATTCTTCATGCTTAAAGATGAGCGTATGATGACAAAAACCGTAGCTATACTTGCTGATGAAGGTAAAGAACGTCGGTTTTTGAGAGTTTTGGATAAGGTGAAGGAATTATTGTCCCGTTATTTTATCGGCCTGTTAATTCAAACGACTGTTATCGCTATAATCTACTTTTTATTATTGCTGAATTTAGATGTTAAAAATGCTTTGGCCATTGCCATTCTTTGTGCTTTTTTAAATATAATTCCTTATTTAGGGCCTCTTCTTGGCGGTGCAGTCATGATTTTGGTGGTGATTTCGAACAATCTTGGCGTTGATTTTTCGTCAGATTTATTACCACTTTTGATTAAAGTCCTTATAGGCGTAGGCATTGCACAACTTATTGATAATATTATTTCGCAACCAATCATATTCAGCCAGAGCGTTCGTTCTCATCCGTTAGAAGTTTTTATTGTAATTATAACTGGAGGCTTACTCGCCGGTATCCCAGGTATGATTCTTGCCGTTCCCGTTTATACCACGATTAAAGTGATATCAAAGGAGTTTTTGTCCGAATATAAAATTGTAAAGCAATTGACCAAGAACCTTTAAGTTGATTTTGGTATTTTCGCGGTAAATTATAGGTCATGAATTTTGCTATTTTACATCCTGATGTTCAAGATTACATCAACCACAATCTTAAAACTGATCCTACGGCGCTGATTCTAAAAGGTGTTCCTTTTGAGGAGGTGTCGGTCGCAGAAGTGGTGGAACAGATTGAGGCAAAAAGCAGATGCGAAAAGAAATTACCCACGTGGTTCCAGCAGCCCAATATATATTATTCCAACAAGCTTAATATTGAACAAACTTCTTCAGAAATTACAGCGGCGTATAAGTCCCGTTTGATTTCAGGCAAATCGCTTATTGATTTGACCGGCGGTTTTGGTGTGGATGCCTATTATTTTGCCAAAACTTTTGAAAAGGTGACGCATTGCGAATTGAATGCGGATCTCAGCAAAATGGTAAAACATAATTTTGAGGTGTTAAAAGTCAGCAACATTAAAACCTGCGCTACCGATGGTTTAGAAGAGCTTCAACATTCGTCAAAAACGTACGATTGGATTTATGTTGATCCCTCGCGACGTCATGAAAGCAAAGGGAAAGTGTTCTTTTTAAAAGATTGTTTGCCAAATATTCCTGACCATTTAGAATTGATATGGTCACGGTCCAAAAACATCCTCATAAAAACCTCGCCTTTATTAGATATCACTTTAGGCATCAATGAACTGAAATATGTGAAATCCATTCATATTGTCGCCGTTAACAATGAGGTCAAAGAATTGTTATGGACTTTAGAACGGGGTTTTTCTGGCCAGATTGCCATCAAAACGACCAATATTAAGAACGATTATTCTGAAGATTTTGAGTTTTTTATGGCAGATGAATCTCAGATTGAAACCATCTATAGCGAACCACTCGCCTATCTGTATGAGCCAAACTCGGCCATTATGAAGTCGGGAGGTTTTAATTCGTTAACAACCGCTTACAACGTCAGTAAACTTCACAAGCATTCGCATTTATATACGAGTTATAACTTATTAGAATTCCCCGGAAGAGCATTTAAAATCATTAAAACCGTTCCTTATAATAAGAAAGCACTTAAAAAGCTTTCCATCGAAAAAGCGAATATTACCACGCGTAATTTTCCTGAAGCAGTTCAGAATATTCGTAAAACCTTAAAAATTAAAGACGGTGGCGAGCACTATCTTTTCTTTACAACAAACATCAATAATGACAAAGTGTTATTAGTCTGTCTTAAAGCAGATTGCGAACACTAGTTAAAGTAATTATTCACATGAATTAAGTGTTGTAAAATTTAAATTTTAGCCTTAAAAAATCAAAAGCCTATCTAAAACACTTTAAAAACATAGCCTAGAAGCCAGTATAAAATAAGAAATACGACAATGGTACCAATACATCCGCATTTACCACCACCTATTTTTTTTGCTCCCCAACCTGCAAGAAGCGCTCTGAATAAATCTTTCATGCCCTTTAGATTTAAATTTATTATTGTCCGATTAATACTTGCAGCACTTTGCGTTCCCTTCTATAAATAGAGGTTTTTTAAGTTTTGTTCATCTATACACTCCTTCTATTCTTTATTACAAACGCTTACATAAATCTGCGAATTTGGACATGGCCTTAAACTTTAAGCCCAATGCTTTCAATACTTTACTATCAACGCAGTGGCGGTTACTGAGCTTGTCGAAGTGTCTTGGTTCTTTTATCTGACAATAGTGATTTAAATTTAAAGATAACGCTAAATCAGATTTTGGTGGTGCGCAATAACGAGAAATTATATCTCAAATACAGATTTCTCCGTAAAACCATAACAGGTCGATTCTTCAACCGTTCGCTTGGTATTCAATCCCGTAAATTCACTGAAAGCAGGAAGAATCAATCGCTGTTCAGAAACCTCAAAGCATGGCAATTTAATGAAGACTTTTCCTTTGCCTTTTATCGTAACGCCAGGATGCGTATGGCCAGAAATACAAAAGGTCTTCGTGTCACAGTGTTGTTCATCATGCACAAACCTTAAAGCACCAACCTCCTTATGAGTTTTAAAAACTACGATGCCCATCGCTTCGTAAAAACTATCCTTTAATCGGTCGTGATTACCCTTGATAAGCTCAAAGTTAACCATGGAATTATCATTTATAAAGCTTTGAAATTGATCAATATCGGTATTGTTTTCTGCATGAAAAAGATCGCCCACCACTAGAACAGTTTCCACTATGAAATGATCGATCAAACCTTGTAAGCGCTTTAAATCTTTATCCAAAATAACAGATGGAATCGGAATACCTGCCTTTCTAAAATGAGCGGTTTTGCCAATGTGCAAATCAGAAACCACCAAGGTTTTCTCCCTTTCCCAATACAATGCCCGCTGATTGGTTAGTGTAAAAACTTCGTTATGAATGGAGATGTCCTTGGTACTAATCGTCATAGTTGCGTTTGCTTCATTACCTCGTCCCTTATCCGACGGATGCGTGCGTCCAAGTCTTCACTGGTCAGCGATTGTCGCAAACTGTCCACTTTAATTGGAAAACTCAATGGGGTGAAAGATTTTGCAAATTTAAGAATAAGTTTACTTTTAGAAATGCGTTCGAAAGCTTCTTTTAAGCGGGCTTCTTCCAATTGCTCGTTGAAAACTTCGGTATAAGCTTGACGTAGCAACAAATTTTGAGGCTCATAATCTTCCAAAACTCTAAAAATTAATCCCGATGACGATTGCAGACTTTTGTTGTTTTTGCGAGTTCCAGGTTGGCTTTGCACCACCAAACCTGAAATAACGGCGATATCCCGAAACTTACGTGAGGCCATTTCTGAAGCATTAATACTGCCAATCACATCTTCCATTAAATTTTCTTTGGATAATATATCTTTGATATTGTTTTCATCAATGGGAATCGCTTGATCGCTCAATAACTCAAAACCATAATCGTTCATGGCGATGGTAAAAGTCAAGGGTTTTATCAAACTTAAGCGATAGGCGATTAAGGCTGCCATGACCTCATGAATCAAGCGGCCTTCAAACGGATACATAAACACATGATGCCCGTCTTTGGTTTCAATCAATTCGATGAGAAATTCATCTTTTCTGGGGATGTGTGAATGTTTTTCCTGTTGAGAAATCAGCGGATGTAAAAATTGGAGTTCTTTTTCTGTCGTTTTTGGATGTAAGGATTCTGATAGCTTATCTCGTAAATACTGGCTTAAATACGAAGATAATGGCAATCTGCCTCCTAACCAACTCGGGGTGATGGCTGATTTTCGCTTACTGCGTTTTACTAAAACGGTCATATCTTTAATCATCACCATTTCCAAAACACGTCCGGCCAAAATAAAATGATCGTTGGGTTTTAATTTGGAAATAAAATATTCTTCCACCATCCCAACATAGCCGCCAGAAATGAATTTGACTTTCAACATCGCATCACTGACGATGGCGCCAATATTCATGCGGTGCAACATCGCAATCCGTTTGCTTTTCACTTTATACAAGCCATCGTCGTCCAAAATCACTTTGTGGTATTCTTCATAGGATTTTAGGGTGTTGCCACCTTCGGTAATAAACCGCAGCGCCCAATACCAATCCTCTTGAGTCATATAATGGAATGCATGCACTTTTTGAATGGCTTCAAACAACTCCTTTTCCTTAAAACCCTCGCCAACAGCCAAAGTGACCATATACTGAATCAACACGTCAAAGGTCAGCACCATCGGTTCTCGGGCTTCAATACGCTTATCTTTTACTGCTTGTTTTAAGGCCGAAGCTTCAATCAATTCCAACGAATGCGTGGGCACAAAATAGATTTTCGAAGTTTCGTAAGGCGAATGCCCACTCCTTCCCGCACGTTGCATAAAGCGCGCAATCCCTTTGGGCGAACCAATTTGAATGACGCAATCCACCGGTTTGAAATCCACGCCCAAATCTAAGGACGAGGTGCAAACCACTGCTTTGAGATGCCCGTCAGAAATCGCATCTTCAATCCAATTGCGCAATTCGGCATCAATGGAGCCGTGATGGATGGCAATCTGGCCAGCCAAATCAGGTTCTGCCTTTAAAATTTGCTGATACCAAATCTCCGCTTGATTTCTGGTATTGGTAAAAATGAGCGTGGTATTATTCTCGTAAATAATCGGAATGATTTTAGAAACCATTTTAACGCCCATATGCCCTGCCCAGGGCAATACTTCAATTTCGTCGGGCAGAATGGTTATAATTTCAATGTTCTTTTTTTCCTTGGCAACAATCCGTTTGGTCTTGATATTTTTATAGGGAATCAGAACATTTTGCGCTTCATCCAAATTTCCTATGGTCGCGGTAATCCCGAAAATCTGAACATCTTTTGAAAGGGATAATATTCGGGAGAGTGCCAATTCGGTCAATACACCACGTTTGGAACCTAATAATTCATGCCATTCATCCACGGCGACGCAATGCAAATCTTTGAAAAATCGTGAGTTGCTCTTCTGTGAAAACAGAATATGAAGCGTTTCTGGCGTGGTCAACAATACATCAGGCATCAAACGTTCCTGACGGCGGCGGTCTTTTTGCGGCGTATCGCCATTTCGGACTTCTACTTCCCAATCCAGACCAATTTCTTCGACCGCAATGGTCATGGCTTTCGCCAAATCTTTGGCCAAGGACCGTAGCGGACTTATCCACAGCAATTTCATGCCTTTTTTATAGGCTTCTGGCTGATTCAAATAATCAATAATGACCGCCAAAAACACGGAAAATGTTTTTCCAAATCCAGTGGGCGCGACGACCATGCCGCTATTACCGTTGTGATAAGCATTACAAGTCTGCACTTGAAAATCGAAAGGCTCCTGCCCTTTTTCCTTCATCCAATTGGCAACAATAGCATAGCCTGGGGTATCCTGAACGTTTTTCAATTCGGGTTCGTGATTAAAAGTTTCACTTGTTCAATGGTATCAATGTCATCCACGGTTTTATCACGTCGCCATCTTAAAATTCGAGGAAACCTCAGAGCCACACCCGATTTATGACGGTTGCTAAAAGCGATGCCTTCAAAGGCAATCTCAAAAACCAATTCCGGTTTGACGGTCCGAACTGGGCCAAATTTCTCGATGGCGTTTTTATTGACAAATTTTGAGATTTCAGTGATTTCCACATCGGTTAAGCCAGAATACGCTTTGGCCACGGTTACCAAGCCGCCGTCTTTTTTAACCGCAAAGGTATAATCGGTGTATTTTGAACTGCGTCGGCCACTTCCCTTTTGTGCATAAATCATAACGGCATCTATGGTCAGCGGGTCCACTTTCCATTTCCACCAATCGCCCTTTTTTCGTCCAGTATGGTATGGCGATTCCTTCTGCTTGAGCATTAAACCTTCGCTGTTGAAATCGCGCGCTTGATTTCTAATCGCATCCAAATCGGTCCAGTTTTCAAAAGGAATCATTTCAGAAATGACAATAGGATTCGGCAACCATTCAGAAGCCAGTAAATTCTCCAAAATCTGACGACGGAATTTTAAAGGTTTCGTGCGAATGTCTTCCCCGTTCCATTCCAAAACATCATAGACATAAAATCCTACGGGAATTTCTTCCAACATCTTTTTACTGACATTTTTTCGATTTAGTCGTTTTTGTAAATCGTTGAACAGCAAAACCGCATTATCCTTAAGCGCTAATATTTCACCATCAATGACAAAATCGTCCTCAAAAGTTTCCATTGCTGAAACCAATTCGGGGAATTGACTCGTGACTAATTCCTCTCCTTGCGACCAAATGAAAATCTCGTCGTTTCGTTTCACAATTTGTCCTCTGATGCCATCCCATTTGTATTCAATTTGCCAATCGTCAGGCGCACCCAATTCTGGCAATTCCTTTTCCAAACTATAGGCCAGACAAAATGGATAAGGTTTGGAGTTATCATAATTGATATGCTCGCCTTGGATCAAATCGTCAAAAGTGATGCTGTTGATATCCCAGTGACCAATAATACTGTGCATGAGTTGGTTGGCATCAATGCCAGAATATTTGGACAAGGCATTGACCAAGGTTTTTTTAGATATACCAATCCTAAAGCTTCCGCCAATTAACTTGTTGAAAATCAATCGTTCTTGCATTTGTAATCCTGACCAAGCATTCAAAACATAGGTCTTCTTTTCTTCGTCCGATTTCGATCGTAAAGCAATCAATTCTGCCATCCATGTGCTCAAGGATTTTTCGATATTTTGGACAGGTTCGGGAAGCATTAAAGCGATGGTTTCGCCCAAATCGCCCACGCTGCTATAACTTTCTAAAAAGAGCCATTCCGGATAACCTGTGATTTCTAAACACCATTGCCGCATCAAGGTCGTTTTAACGGGTCTGGCGGGACGTTTTCCTGTAAACAAAGTAATAATCCAAAGCTTGTCCTTATCCGAAGCCATCTTAAAATAATCCACCAAGGCATCAATTTTCGCATTGGTTTTATTCGTGATTTCGATGGCGCTAATGAGTTCTGAAAAATGCTTCATGAGGCTACGGTTTTTTCGGTGGTCACTTCTTTATCATCTTCCTCGGAGCCGTATTCGGTTTTCACTTCCGCAGATGGAATACCGATTTCATTCAAATATTTTGAAAAGGTCGCTTGACTGCCGTGGGTCACATATACTTTTTCAGCTTCGGTGGCTTTCACGGTCGATAGCAGTCCATTCCAATCGGCATGGTCGCTGACGGCAAATCCTGCATCTACCGCTTGCCAACGTCGGTTACCGCGAACTTGCATCCAGCCCGAACAAATGGCGGTGGCCGCATTGGGGATTTTTTTCAACAATCGCGAGCCCAATAAACCTGGCGGCAGGATGACGATTTTATTCTGAAGTTCTTCCTTCTTAAAGTCGTAAGTGAGCAATTCCGTCTGCGGCAGCGAAATCCCAGAACTTTCAATCGCCAAATTGAGATTATGGATGGCGGAATGCACATAGAGTTGATCCACGCCTTCCATTAGTTTCATGATGCGTTGCGCCTTTCCTAAGGAATAGCCCAAAAACACGCTCGTTCGGTTATGGGATTGGTTTTTCAGGACCCAATCGATCATTTGCTGCTGCAGCTGTTCTTCAGTGAGCCAATTGTAAATAGGAAGTCCAAAAGTGCTTTCGGTAATAAATTCATGACATTTAACCGGTTCAAAAGGAACGGTTAAATGATCATTTTTGACTTTATAATCGCCCGTAAAAACTACGACGAAGCCTTTATATTCCAAACGAATCTGTGCCGATCCAATCACATGGCCTGCCGGATAGAAACTCACTTGCACGCCATTGACCAATCGCGGTTCGTTATAATTCAAAGACTCCACCTGAATATCGGCACCCAAACGGTGTTTTAAAATCGCCTTCGAATCGGTTTGACACAAATAATATTTCATGCCACTGCGCGCATGATCGGCGTGCCCGTGAGAAATTATGGCATAATCAACCGGCAACCAAGGATCGAGATAGAACTTTCCAGGGATGCAGTAAATACCTTTTTTTGTGAATTTAACGAGTTTCAATAGGGATTTGGTGTCTTATAAAGTTAATTAATAAGGTTTGTTAAGAATCAAGATACTTCGACAAGCTCAGCAAACGCCGCTTACTCCGACCATGCTCAGCACAAGTTGCTTTTAGAATCAAGCATTAAGACATCTGATGTAGGGTTCAAATACATCAAGAGATAAAAAACTCGAACTGAAGTTCGAGTTATAATAGGGCATTATGGTTTTAACTTTCCTATGTCCATGGTATCCGGTTGGTTTCCAGTAACCGCACCAACGCCCATTTTTACCAAAGTAATCAGCTTGTTGTTTTTCGGATCCCAATAAAATGCTTCGGTTGGTTTTACCGAAATCGCCGTAATATTTGGGTCATCTTTACCGTCAAACCAAGCATCGTCTGTTTTACCGTACAATTCGTCAATGATTTTTCGGTCCGTAGTAATGGCTGCCGTACCATAAACATTCAAAAATTGCATGCTGCTTTTATCCGCATAAATAAGATGCAAATGGTTGTCCGTGGTAATATTTTGATTGTGCGTGCTGTTCTTATTGCTCAAAAACCAAATATGTCCTTGATCGTCCACTTTTTTGGTACTCATCGGCACCATATGTAAGGGTGTTTCTTTAAGATTGGTCGCCATCATAGTGAAGTCGATATCTTCCGCCATGTCTTTAATTTTCTTTTTAGCGTCGTCGTTGTATAAATTTTCTCTACCCATAATTTTTTAATTTATCTATAAAATTACTAAACAGGTGATTTAACCACTGCTTCAATCCAAGAAAATTATAACTCATAAACCAAAATGCGAGCGCTGCTTTGAAACCCTTTTTTTACAAAACCCAATTGTTGCAAATGAGCTCATCCCTATTTTGAAAATTCCGTTATTTTATCCTTCATTAAAATTTACAATGGATGGACACCAATAGATTATCAAAAAAAATAGAAGACATTTTAAACCTCCAAGTGACCAAAGAAGCTGAAGCGGCACAGATTTTCCTCAGCTATGGCTGTTGGGCCGATGCTCAAGGTTATGGCGGGATCGCCAATTTCCTATTCCGACATTCTGGCGAAGAGCGCAATCATATGATGAAAGTCATGCAATATATCATGCAGCGAGGTGGCACGATTAAAATAACGGCCATAAAAGCGCCACCTGCAGATCCTACCAATTTGCAGGACTGTTTTGAAAAGACTTTCAAGCATGAAGTCGATAATACCACGGCCATTTACGAAATCGTGAACTTGGCGCATAAAGAGGGAGATTGGGCTACTTTTAATTTTGCGCAATGGTTCGTGAAAGAACAAATTGAAGAAGAGAAAATGGTCATGGAATTATTGGATAAACTTAAAATTACGGGCGGACCACAAGCAACGGACGAGTCGTTATTTAATTTGGATAAGTTTTTGGAGAATGCTCCAGACGAAGTGCCTTTCGCGCGGGATGCTTCGGTGGATAAGCCGGGATAACGGATTCTCTTTACTTAAAAACAAAAAAAGACCTTCCGCTTGAGGGTCTTTTTTGTAGTTATTACTATGAGATATCAAACTTAACTGAAGAATTATTATCGCTTGTTATAAAAAACTAAAGCGTAAAGAATTAAAAGGATCGTTCGCAAAGAGTTCAACCGACATCAAATATAAATTAATTATTATTTTCTAATTTGAATGGGAACTCTCAATTTTTGATCAGCCCATCTTTAATATAAAAATTCGTTTTTCATGTTTCTTTAGGCTGGCATTTTACGGAACATTAAACCTGAACCTCATCCCTAAGCGAAAACCGATACAGTTTTTAAAAATCTAAAAGGTGAGCGATATTTAGTTCATGGAAAAGAAATTTATAGCTGTGGCTTTTTCCAAGAAGAAGTTTTTATTTTAGATTATCCCATATTCACTCCCAATAATGATACGTGGAATGATGTTTGGGGAATAAATAGCATCTCAAATGAAAATTTTAAAGTATTTATTTTTGATCGCTACGGAAAACTCTTAAAAGTATTTGAAACAATTAATGATAAATGGGATGGCACTTACCATGGTATGCCTATGCCAGCAACCGGTTATTGGTTCAAAATAGTTTTAGATGATCGCATTGTGAAAACGGGACATTTAGCTTTAAAAAGATAATCTTTACTTCTTTATAACGCAGTCTCAGAATTCCAATATTAGGCAGCATTACACTAGTTTTTTAAAAACAACACAAGTTTATAATTGATAAATTTTTTGGATCACTGCCACATGCATTCCGTAATAAAGAAGGTGGGAGGAATTTGAGTTTTGGAAACAATAGTGCTAACACTCCATTTCATTTGATCACTTAATCAAAAACACTCTGAGAAATCTATTTCTAATTTAGTTTTGAATGGTTTGTTGGACTAGCATTTAAAAAATGAAGATTAGATTGCCCTGGCTATGTTTTTCTTATAAATCTATTGCTGTTTACCTCTAAAACACACATTCACAAGCTGTTCAAAGGTTGAAATTTGATTTAAAGAATTAATTGATCGTCTTTTTTAACATAAAATTCCTTAAATTCATGATAGGAATTTATTAACGAAAAACCATTAATTATGAAAACAACAAAGAAAAAAGTATTAGTTGCCGTAGCTTTCGGTTTAATACTAGCGTCCTGTAGTACCGATGAGCTAAAAAAACCATCAGAACATTCTTTAGAGCTTGATAAGAGACAAGTTCAAGGTCGTTCATCAACGCTTGAAAATACTATATCTGACGGTATTGTAGGAAATTTGAATTGGACCATCTCCGGAAAAAAAGTCCACGATTTCTCGCACGATCTAAACAAGGCAGTTATACCTAGTGAGTGCGATAATACGCCATTTAGAGCTGTTACCTCCTATTATAATAATGCGCTCATCAATGGGTTTATCTCCAATTGGGACGGCAATCCAGACGCTATCAGTGTTATTTTAGACGACTATTTCGTAATTAATCAAATTGCTGCGTTGGATGATTATAAAAATGCTGATACTTTTGGAGCAAATGGTGAGTACACAAACTACGTCAAAAATAACGTCAGAAGTTTAGAAAAATTCTGGAATATGCCCAATTTAATAACGGTTAGAGGCCAGCACACTTCTTCTTTACAAGATTTGGATTTTATTCGTTTCATTTATGAGAATTATTCCAATGCATCACCCGCCGATGTCGATTATTTTTTGAGTTTTGCGGAACACTTTAATACTGCAAGTGATCAAATACCAGAAAACCCATTTTATGCTTCAGATGGTTTTGCAACTTTCGACGGATTTATTGTTATAGGTGACGGGATTGTATCTATGTTATCAGAAACTGGCTTAGACCCTAAAGTAATTTGGTCCAGTATTCTTGCCCACGAATGGGGTCACCAAATACAATTTAAGAATTATAACATTTGGAATTATCCAGTCCCGGCATTTAATGGCACTCCAGAGTCGACCCGAATGACAGAACTAGAAGCAGACTTTCTTACCGGTTATTATTTAACTCATAAGCTTGGTGGTACCTATAACTGGAAAAGAGTTGAAGATGTACTTTCGGCTTTTTACAATATTGGCGATTGTGGCTTCACTAGCCCAGGACACCACGGAA
The DNA here is from genome assembly GCF_053579655.1 of Gelidibacter sp. Taxonomy (NCBI): domain Bacteria; kingdom Pseudomonadati; phylum Bacteroidota; class Flavobacteriia; order Flavobacteriales; family Flavobacteriaceae; genus Gelidibacter; species Gelidibacter sp. The sequence continues at coordinate 85,517 of NZ_JBMDWE010000001.1, forward strand.
CTCCAAATCAGCGCATCGAAGCAGCCAGACAAGGTTATTTATATGCAGCCAATCAACAAAAAAAGGGACATATTTCTGCCCCGCAAGTAGTACATGACGCTTTTATATCCAGATTGCCTGCCATTGTTGGATTATAATATTTATTTGATTTAGGACATAAAGTTTGCAATGATAAAAGAATTCTAAAGCACCATAACTTTAGTCTTTACATAGAGTATAGTGCTTTAAAAAATCAGATAATTTGATGTATTCTAAAATAAGAATGAAAAGACCCTCGATTGAGGGTTTTTTCTTTTATCATAGTAGAGTAATGCAACTAATTTCAATTATAATGAAATTGTTTTGTAACCATTTTCCTGCAAACCGAACATATAAGCAAAACCGTCAGGTGTTGTTTTAATTGAAGGATGATAGTCTGATTTTTTCACGCCAAAGTGATTCATCGCCGACTCACAAACCACAATGCGTACGCCTATTTTTTCACTGATTTCAATAAAGGATTTCAGACTTTCATCCGTAGCCAAATCTTTAGCGACGGCACTGATGAGTACAATCTCAAAATCCATTTTCGGATTGTTGGTTTTAAGTTCCTTACCCGTCATCACGGCGGCTTGAAAATAGCGTGCATTCGGAACGAGGATCGCATACTTACCGTCGTTTTTGACGGAATTCTCAATGTCTGAAACACTTAGTGATTGAGCGGATACTGCTGTGTAAAATACAGAGCCTACAAGAATAAAAGCGATCATTAAAAATTGATTTTTCATACTACTTTTTTAAAAAATTGGGGATTATTTATTATAAAGAGATGCTTGTACACCTCATGGGCAAAGATAGTCGGTTAAGATGGCAATGAGTGTAACCTATGTTACTGTATGGACTATGGCAAAGGGAAGCGACCTAATAAGTAGGATGTTATTTAATTTAGAATTAATTGTTTTCGGTTTAATTCTAATACAGAAATTTAGATTTATTATCAAATTACACGTAGAATAAAAAAACCTCAGATTAAATTAATCTGAGGTTCTAAACATTTAAATAGTTGATGAAATTCTATTTTTTTATTTATTCTGATTCGATGTTAACATTAATCCACTAACTCAAATCGCATCCAGACGGAGGAAGTAAGCGACGCGGTCACGGCTTCTGTTGAAAAAATTTTGAGTGCGTGGCGTAATGTTGATAGTGGAAAGGATTAATATGAAATAATGTAATAATTTCTAAGGAATACCATAATACATTTAAATGTCAAGAAACTGGTTATTAGAGAGTTTCAAAAAAGACGATATTTATTATGAATCTTTAAGTGTTTTTTTTACGATTTAGTTATGTTCTTTTAATAGAAATTGTATATTTGCCGACCGTAAGACAAATGAAAATTTGTTTTTACCATTTCAGAACGTCAGTTCTTGAATGGGCTCGTAGCTCAGTTGGATAGAGCACCTCCCTTCTAAGGAGGCGGTCACAGGTTCGAATCCTGTCGGGCTCACAAAGCCGAAACCCTTACTAACAGTAGGTTTCGGCTTTTTTTATGCGACATTATTACCTCTGCTAAAATGCTAACCGTAGCAATACCCGTAGCAATTATGTCGAATAAAATTTTATTACCAAATGGCAACAAAATGAGTGTGCCGTCAGTCAATCCGAAAAACTGGAAAACAGGGATTTCGTCCCTTATGAAAAAAGATTGGTATATCCAATACTACTTTTATGAGCCTGATATCAAGAAGGGAAAGTTCGTTCTCGTTAGGGGGATGAACTCTGAAAAGGAGCTGATAGGTCGGCAAGCGTTGACCCAAGTTATCATTGATGAACAGATCGATCTTCTCAAAATGGGATATAACCCAATACTGAAAAAAATAATAAAAGAGGTCGTTAATAACACAACTCTAACCCCATACCTATTTTTTATAGATGCGTTCAGAAACGTAATGACCAAAATTCAGTGTACAGAAAAACATCGGAAAGAAGTTGGTTGGTGCATAGATCGTCTTGAGAAACATGCAGTCAAGGTGGGATTACAGAATGTCGTCATTGAACAACTCAAAAGGCGACAACTTAAACAGTTGTTGGATGCCTGTAATTTACCGAGTAGTTACTACAATAAATACATAGCATTCTTATCGAGCATTTTCAGGGAGCTTGTCGAGTATGAGTGTTGCTCACATAATATTGTGCGCGACATTCGCAAACGAAAAATTGTCCAAACTCAGAGAGAGGTCATGTCCACGACAGAACTAGATGCAGTAATGTCGCATTTGAAATCGAATCACTACGAATTTTGGAGGTATGCGCAAATATTCCTTTACTCGGGTGCAAGAACTACCGAACTATTCCGTATCCAAGCCAAAGATGTGAATATCGATATGCAGGAGTACAACACCATCATAATGAAAGGTTCCAATCCTCATGAAACCACTAAGGTTATTTTAAAAGAGGTCTTACCACTTTGGAAAGAAATGGTTCACAAGGCAAAGCCTGATCATTATATATTCGCTCGAGGCCTTATTGCAGGTGAAGAGCCGATCAAGCCATACCAAATAACTTTAAGATGGCTCAGGTTAGTCAAGAATTCAGAAGATATTAAGGATGAAAATGGTGAGGTTTTAAAAATTACTGCGGACTTCTATTCGCTTAAACATACTTTCTTGGATTCACTGCCACGGGAAATGGCAATGTTGATGGCTTCGCATACCAATTCAACGACGACGGCAATTTATCGCGTTAACGAAGAAAAAAGAACCCGCGAAATTTTGAAGAATATGAAGTTGTGAAATTGTAATTATTAGCACTATTAAAAAGAAAATCCCGAAACTATTTTCGGGATTTCTTATGGATGACTATTATTTACGTCACAGTAACTAAATTTCGTTGGCTAACCTTTATCGTATTTAAATATTTCAAGATTTAATTTCATCTATTCTGTGGAAATACTGGACTACCTAATAAAAATGGGACTAATTTTTTAGGCCGCATTGTTGATAATTCTTTTTAGTTTTATTTCCATTTCTAGTGGTGTTAAATAATCCAAGCTTGAATGAATTCTTTTTGTATTATACCATGTAATGTACTGGCTTATTTTGTCAAATAATTGCAAGTATGAAGTGAACTTAAAACGATATAACCATTCGTATTTAATAGTCTTAAAAAAGCTTTCCGCTACTGCATTATCCCAACAGTTCCCTTTTCTACTCATGGATTGTCTTATGTTGCTATTGAAAGAAAAAATATTAGTCATTGTATTGGCTGCATACTGAACGCCTCTGTCGGAATGAAATATGAAATTATTTGAAATAGCTCGATTTCTTCTAGCATGAATCCAAGCTTTTAACACCGTGTTTTGCACAGTCATATCTTCGCTTAACGCCCATCCTACAACCTTTCTGTCTGCTAAATCTATAATAGTTGTTAGGTAATTCCAGTTATCATTTACTCTAATGTAAGTGATGTCAGACACCCATTTCTCTCCTATTGTTGAACTTGAAAATTCTCTATCTAGTTCATTTTTAGCCAATGGAAAGTTATGCCTGGAATCGGTTGTGTTTACAAACTTTCTTTTTAAAACACTTTTCAACTCCATTTCTTTCATCAATATTGCGATATATGAACGGCAATAATTTAGATTTTCGCGTTCTAACATTTTCTGTATTCTACAGCTTCCATAAATCTCTTTACTATCTTCAAAAATAGCTCTAATCCGTTCTTTTAATAATATTACAGAGTTTTTAGTTCTTACTGAATTCTTATTCTTACGCCAATTGTAATATGCATTTTTACTGACTTGCATACATTTACACATCTTCTCAACCACAAAATCTGATTCATTTGATAAAATGAATTGATATTTTAATGATCGCTCTTGGAAAAGATGGTTACTGCCTTTTTTAAGATATCACGCTCCATTTTCACATCGCGTAATTCTTTACGTAACGCTTTAAGTTCTTGCTCTTCCACTGTAAGTTCTCTTTTCTTGGAAAAATCTCCAGATTTAGCCTCGTATTCCTTTTTCCAGCGACTTATAAGGCTGGGAGCAACACCATAATCCTCACTTATTTGTTTTGCCTTCATTCCGGATTGCAATAGTTCTACTATTGTAACCTTTAATTCATTGTTGTATCTTTTTGCCATAATTCAAATATATAATTTATGACCGTAAAAATTCGTCCCAGCTAAACTAGACAATCCATGCTCTCAGTATTCATATAATATTCTTGACTAGTTAAAAATCAGGAAAAAATTAAATTGAAATAATATTTGATCAATTTTTAGAAACCCAAATCATGACATTTTTATCAATTAAAATCAACATATTATTTTTAGAGTAAGGTATATTCGTGTATCAATTATTTCATTTTATGAAACCCATTCATTGAGGTTTTGCTGTGTCAATTATATCCATCCTAAATTAGGCACAATAAAATGGTTTTTGTATCTTAGTGATAAGTCAAAAGCTAATAGTTATGAAAGCACGTTATGTCCGAATCAGTACAGCCAATCAAAACCACGAAAGGCAATTAATAAACAATCACCCGAACGAAAAACTATACATCGATGTTTGCAGTGGATCGATACCATTCAGTAAACGGGAACAGGGTAAAGAACTTTTTTATTCTGTTGCACTCGGTGAGATTAATTATATAAGTGTCCATGCGGTGGATCGGTTAGGTAGAAATTTATTGGACATCCTGACGACATTACAAATACTTGATAAAGCTGGTGTCACCGTCAAGATAGATTCTTTGGGGCTGGAAAGTAGGATTGGAGATAAATCAAATCCCGCTTTTAAACTAATAACTACTGTTATGGGTCAGATTGGTGAAATGGAAAGGGAAACCATGCTCGAAAGACAAAGGGAAGGTATTGCAATAGCAAAAGCCAAAGGAACGTATAAAGGTCGTGTTAGAGGTTCAACTCAAACCAAGAAAGAATTCCTTAGTCAGTACACCAACGTCATAAAAGAACTTAATGCGGGGATGTCTTTACGCAAAACGGCAAAACTATGTGATGTTAGCTTAGGTACTGTGCAGAAAGTTAAGAAGCTTATATGACAGAAAAAAGGGATACAGTTTTTGAGAAACTTCCCCTTTTGATTTTGATTCTTTATATTAAAAATTTATAAGCTCATTTCATTACTTGAACATGATTATGCTTTTGGTGTAAAATCAGTTATGTTGCTTGGAGTATCTTACTTAATAGAAGTCGATTGGTGTCCCGAATTCTTAATTAGGATTTCACTATCATCTTCAATATACCAAATATCACCATCAAAATTTTTTTCTAAACTCAATTTCCCCTCGATGATATCATTACACAATTTATCAATCATGTAATATGACGACTTAATTACGGCGTCCGACATGCCTTTATCTTCACTAATAGGTTTTTGCTCCATTGCGACCTGAACATCTTCAATCTTCCAGACCAAATGAATGTCTATAACATCGTATCCCATTTTATAAGTAAGTACAAATGTACAGTTTATGAAATCGCTGACATCCTCGACCCAATCAGTGATAACAATGTTTGGTTTCTTTTCAGGATCGGCTTTTCTAATTTCTTCCCGAATGGTTTTTTCGGTTTCATCATTTAGTATAGCCCATTCTCCCGACAATTTATCTATAACCGATTGTTTGTCCGTGCCGACCCCGCCGACCACAATTATTGCGGTGTTGTATTTTGGATATTGTACGTCACTAAAGGTAATTTGTTTGTCTTTGTTTTTCATTTTGGTTATTAGTTAGTTAGTTTTATAAATGTGTATTACTATAATCAAACTCAATATAAGTCGTTTGTAGATAGCTTGATCAAATTACCAAGTCCATACCCGCAATTTAAAGATTCATATCCTAGTTTAACTAAGAATAGTTTTTTATTGTTTATTGTATATTTTTATTAATTCCATTCATTTTTATAATTTTCCAGAAAATTATAATTCGTGATGGAGATCGCTAATGATAATACCAGCTAATCGTTGTTTTCATCAAGCCATTCTTTGAAGAGCTCTTCTGCTGAAATCGCGGTGGCATCTCTCTCTGCTTTAGTCATTGATTCACGTTCCTTTCTACTCTTTTCGATTCTATTGATTTTTTCTTGAATGACTTCTTCGGTAAAGCCTACAAAGGTCATTTCGTAAAGACAATGGACAATGATTTCCAATCCAGAAAAATCGTTTGAAGTTTCTTTATTGATATCCATACCCAGCCATTCTCGCCACGGCGTAAACTCTATGGCTTGTGAATAAGTTCCCTCCTCGTTTTTCGGATTCTTATGTACCCCTGAAACGTCAATATACTCGTCCTCGCCATCTTTTTCTTTGGTTATGACAATCGACATATCGTTTTCTTCGGGGGACATTATTACCAATTTTTCAAATACAGTTTGGTATCCCTTAATGTTTTCTTCTGCCTCAGGATAGGTTTTCAAAAACACAGGTAAAATAGTAGACCACGTATTGGTTTGTAAGATCTGTTTTAAGGTCATGAGTAAACATTTTTAGCTATAAACAAAATTGAAATTCACGAAGGTATATTTATCTCCTTTATTAAAAGTCATTTGAGAATTTTCCTTAACCATATCCGTACAAAGCGCAACTTCCTTTTTAATTTGTTCTTCAGTTAACCCTGCGACGTCATCATTGAAGAAGATAACGCTTTCTGCATAAATGCCATCCCAATGCCATTTTTGATAAACCACATCGTATTCGGCGATGTTAGCCTTAACACTTGCGATAATTTGAGTGTCTTCCTCTACAGGGATGTCTTTAAATTTTTCTGTCATAATTACTGTCTTTATGTTAATTTATAATTTAGTTTAATTAGTTTTCAAGCGCCATAGCAGTTCCGCTCAGCTTCCTGCGCAGAGTTTCTTTTGAAAACCTTTGAACTTTAATCACGTTGTTTTTGTGTTATAAGAACACAGTAATCGGTAAATACTATAAAAGGAATAAATCATATTTTTCCTAGAAATAGGCTCATTGTTTTAGCACCTTCGCCTGTTTGAGCAGGTTGCTATCACTTCACGTGATTCGTAATGATATCTCAAATATAGTAAGAATTTTCAACTAATACCTCACGATTATGCATGAGTTTTAGTCTCTGTTTGCAATTTCAAAATTTGGACATGCTTACTCTGTTGTTCGAATTGATAAAAATTTTAACAGTAGGTTTATCGCTACAAGATTGGTGCATAGACTTGTATTAAATGATTTTATATGAAATCAACTTATCGTTTGTTGTAGCCATTGAATTCGATGAAATTTTAAAATCATAATTTATAATGATAACACTTAGCGATATGGTTATATTACTCGATTGTATAACTAATAATACCTAACAAAAAACAATGATTGACTTAATTGGAGACGTACACGGGTACGCTGATGAACTTGAAGAATTACTTACCAAATTGGGATATTCAAAAAAGGACAACTATTATTCACACCCTGAAAGAAAAGCTTTATTTGTGGGCGACTATATTGATAGAGGTCCAAAAATTAGAGAGACTTTAGAGATCGTAAAACAAATGTCTGACAATGGTAGTGCCATTGCGTTATTGGGTAATCACGAATATAATGCTCTTACTTTTCATTTTAAAGATCCTAAAGGAGGACACTTACGAGAGCATTCAATTAAGAATATCCTTCAACACTACGAGACATTAGAACAATTTAAAAACAAACAGGAAGAGTACGAAGAATATTTAGAATGGTTTAAAACATTACCACTATTCTACGAAACAGAAACGTTTAGAGCTGTGCACGCTTGTTGGGATTATAAAAGTATTGACTACCTAAAAAAACATTTAAGCAACAACCGACTAACAGATGATTTAATATTTCAATCTGTAAAGGAAGAAACAGAATTGTATGACGCGATTGAGAATACCTTGAAAGGTAAGGAAATTAGCATACCCAATGACAGGCGATTGCCAGATAAAGACGGTCACCTACGAAATGAAATGAGAATAAAATGGTGGGTAGAACCATCGGGAATGACTTACAAAACCATTAGTATGCCTACAAATGATAAACTTCCAGAAGAAGTAGTCAATTTGAAAGAAATAGATTTTTATAAAAAAGATGACAAAATTGTTTTCTTCGGGCATTATTGGTTAGAAGGAAAACCTTCGCTATACCAAGATAATATTTGTTGTCTGGATTATAGCGTAGCAAAAGGAGGTATATTGGCAGCCTATAGCTACGATGGTGAACTTATATTAGATGAAAAGAAATTTACATCTGTCTAAAAAATTACTATTCAAAAATTTAGTAAAGAGCTCCGTTCTTTGATACGGACGGAGCTTATATTTTACATCATTTTTTCAGAAGTCGTAAATTTTTACGAGTTTTTCTAAATTCACACGCACAAAACTCTCGTCTCAAATTCTGAGTTAATTGACAATAAAAGTTAAAACTTCAATCGGAATTTCGCCCGTAATCGTGTATAAAACGGTGTTGTAACTGCCTTTTCCTTGACGCAGATATTTACCATCAAAAGTGTATAAAACCGTGTTATAATCGCCTTTGCCTTGTCGAATGAATTCACCGTCCCATGTACAAAGCACATCGTTATAATCTCCTTTTCCTAATCTTAAATATTTACCGTCCCAAGTTGATAAAACTGTGTTGTAATCACCTTTGCCTTGACGAAAATATTTACCGTCATAAGTGGCCAAAACCGTATTATACACACCTTTCCCCTGCCTTAAATATTTTCCGTCCCACGTATACAACACCTCATTATAATCGCCTTTCCCCTGTCTAATATAGGTTTGAGCATCGACTATAAACGATGAGAGCAATAATGTAATTGTGAGTAGAAGTTTCATGTTTGGTTTAATTGTCATATTTCAATAATAAGTCTCCAACTAATTCAACACAATTGGAAACCTGTTTTTGGAAGAGCATTAAATTTAGGTTGTTTAAATTATTGAAATCAAAGCGTAAAGTTGGTCGCGAGTTAACGCTCCGTCTATAAAGTATTTTACATTTCCATGCCTTTTGTCTTTAATTTCAGAACCATCAATATAATAACGCAATGAACCATGTTTTGATTTATCCTTTACCTCAGCGCTGTCAACATAATACCTGACAGTTCCATGTCTGCTTTTTTCCCTAATTTCGTCTCCATTGATAAAAAATCTCACAGTACCATGTCTAGATTTTTCTCTGACTTCTGAACCGTTAATATAGAATAGCGTTGTTCCATGTTTTTTATCTTTAATATCATTTCCATCAATATAGAATAATGTTTTTCCGTGCTTTTTGTCTTTGATGTCTGGCATAATACAATGGTTTTTAAATAGGCTTACTCTAAATCGGTTTTCAGCTTTCCCGTAAACATAAAAATAAAAGCCTCCATTCACACAGTGTGATGCGATTAGAAACTTTTTATTGAATTACACCGAATATACTCAATAAACCCAATTAAAGAAATATAATCGCTCGTGCTCAACATTACGGAACTTTTATTCGAAACATATCATTTCTTTCATGTCTTGGATTTACAGCGACTAAATTCAAAACATACCAACGTCAAGTTGTTTAAAATTTAGCTATTATTTAAAGATTGTGAAAACAACAAACTTCGATCAAGGTTGGTATTTCAAACGATTTAAGTATCTTCCATTTTTTTAAAATACACCTCATACCAACTATGACAAATATTAAAGAGTCCGCTAACTTTATATGGTCTATTGCCGACCTACTACGTGGTGATTACAAACAAAGTGACTATGGTAAAGTAATATTGCCACTTACAGTTTTAAGACGATTAGATTGCGTGTTAGCATCAACCAAAGCAGATGTTCTCAAAAAGTTCGAGCAAGTGAAAAGCATGAACATCCAGAATCTAGATCCTATTTTAAATAAAGAAGCTGGATACAATTTTCATAATGCGAGCTTGTTCGATTTTGATAAGCTTATTGCCGATCCAAATAATATTGCTTCCAATTTGCGCAACTATATCAACGGGTTTTCGGAAGAAGCACGGGAAATAATCGAGCAGTTTGAATTCGATAACCAAATTACAAAACTCGAAGAATCCAACTTACTGTTTTTAGTGCTGAAACGCTTCCAAGAAATAGACTTACATCCAGAGCACGTCTCAAGTATGGAAATGGGTTATATGTTTGAGGAATTGATTCGGAAGTTTGCTGAGATTTCCAACGAAACCGCAGGGGAACACTTTACCCCTCGTGAAGTGATTCGTCTTATGGTCAATCTATTGTTTATGAATGATAGAGAGGTGCTGACGCAGAAAGGCATCGTGAAGACCATTTTTGATTGTTGTGCGGGCACAGGCGGGATGTTATCCGTAGCCGAGGAATACCTGAACGAGCTAAACCCAGATGCCAGATTAGAAGTGTTTGGACAAGAGCTCAATCCTGAATCCTATGCCATCTGTAAAGCGGATATGTTGATTAAAGGGCAAAAACCTGATAATATTGCCCGAGGCAACAGTTTGGTTAATAAAGACGGATTAAAATTAAAGGGCGACCAATTTACCAATCATAAATTCGATTATCTCATTACCAATCCACCGTTTGGTGTGAAGTGGGGAAAGGTTGGTAAGGAAGTCAACGAAGAACATGAAACGTTAGGTCATGGCGGTCGTTATGGCGCTGGTTTACCTTCCATAAGTGATGGGTCGTTTTTATTCTTGATGAATCTCATGTCAAAAATGAAACCTAAAAGCGAAGGAGGCTCACGTTTAGCTATTGTGTTTAATGGTTCGCCGTTGTTTTCGGGCTCGCCAAGTAGCAAAAAGAACGAAAGCAGTATTCGCCAATGGATCATAGAAAACGACCTGTTAGAAGCCGTTATAGCCTTGCCAAACCAATTGTTTTACAATACAGGTATTAGTACTTACATATGGATGATAAGCAACCACAAAGCTCCAGAACGTAAAGGAAAGGTTCAGCTGATTAATGCCGTTGACTTCTTTAAAAAGATGAGTAAGTCCTTAGGCGATAAACGCAATGAGCTTTCTGATCAGCACATTGAAGAGATTACGAAATTATATGGCGATTTTCAAGAAAGCGCACATTGTAAAATTTTCGATAATATCGATTTCGGCTATTCTAAAGTAACCGTTGAACGTCCAGAAATTAAAAAAGGAAAAATAGTCACCGACAGCAAAGGCAACCCTAAACCTGATTCTAAATTACGGGATACCGAAAACATTCCACTAAAAGAAGATATACAACAGTATATGAAACGTGAAGTATTACCTCATGTGCCAGACGCTTGGATAGATGAAAAGAAAACTAATGTGGGTTACGAGATTAACTTTACGAAGTACTTCTATGAATATAAACCTTTAAGGTCGTTAGCGGATATTAAGGCTGATATTATGGCTATGGAAGAGGAAACTGATGGACTGTTAAAAAGCGTGATTAAATAATGCAGGAATTTGAAAGGCTTTTAGAAGATATAGGTTCGACTTTACCAGATTTACCTCCACTGACACCTAAAAATTTATTTGATATTTTGGGCGTTCGTAATCAGGAGAATGTCAATTCGAAAATCCTAGCTTATTTTTTAGATGTTAATGAAACTCACGGATTACAAACTTTATTCTTTGATAGCCTAAAAACAATTCTAGAAAATAAATTATATGCCGATATTGAATTTCTTGATGTTTTCAACGGTGATTTTAATGTGCTTACCGAAGACACAACAGCTTTCGCTGAAAACGAAGCAAAAAAGCGAATAGATATTTCTATTTTGGGCGATGATAAATGGGGAATAATTATTGAGAACAAACTCTACCACATCCTTGTAAATCCATTAAAAGCATATTGGGAACATACTCAGAAAACGTGCGGAGATAATATAATTGGAGTTCTTTTGACACTCAATAATCTTGGTTTAAAAGATGACAAAAAGGAAATTACTATAAAAGGCAAACAAGTAGTTTATCTCAATATTACTCATCAAGAATGGATAACTGAAGTGCAAAGTCAGCTTAACGTCGGAGACATTCAAAACCTAGAAGGACTTTTATACCTTAAAGAGTATATTAAAACTATTCAATCTCATTATACCTCAAAAATGGACGAATCAACATATAATGCAATTGCATATTCTATAATAAAGCATCAAGAAGAAGTACAAGCTATCCAACTAAAAATCTCTCAAACGGAAAAGTTTATTGATCAGCAAATAAGAGATGTTTTTGCAAGCTATGGCTATGAAAAAAGAGGAAGTTATTTTACAAATATTGAAGCAACATTTCTTGTATATTTTTATGTCCCAACAGCTACAAGAATTTTAAAAGAAAACAAACTGTGGTTTACTTTAGAGTTAAGAAATGAAATCAATAAAACTATAAGGGAGACATTGAAGGAAGATTCAATTCAATCTTATTTTAAACCTCTACTAACAAAACATGAAAAAATTCGCATAGGAAAACCAAGTAACAAGAGCTATACTCATATTGCTATTGCTAGTATTAAGAACGTGATTGATGAACATAATAACATTAAATCGGTTTTAACAAAAATATTAGAGGACAGCTTTATGGGAGAAAACGGATTGGTGAAAGAAACTGAAAAGTTTCTAGAAGCTTCAATTATTTCATCTAAGAATTAATGAAACGATATAACAAATACAAAGATTCTGGTGTAGAGTGGATTGGCAAAATTCCAGAGCATTGGAACATAAGTAGAATTAATTTTTTATCATCAAAAGTAGGTGATGGTCTACATGGAACACCTAGTTATGTTGATGAATCGCCTTTCGCATTTATAAATGGCAATAATATTGGAGAAGGAACAATCATTTTAACGGACAAAACCAAATTTGTTAGCGAACATGATTATCTTAAAAATAGAAAAGAACTTACGGACAACACAATATTGATGTCCATTAATGGAACTATTGGCAACCTTGCATACTATAATGGGGAAACAGTTATGTTAGGCAAAAGTGCTGCATATATAAATCTCTTGCCAAATATTAATAAGGAATATATTTATTTTTACTTAAAATCAAAATCAGCTTTAGATTACATTTTTAGAGAATTATCTGGTTCAACAATTAATAACCTTTCTCTTTATTCAACTAATAAAACACCAATACCGTTTCCATCTACCCAAGAACAAACCCAAATCGCCAATTACCTCAACCACAAAACAGCCCAATTAGATACTTTAATTGCCAAAAAAGAGCAGTTAATAAGCTTGTTACAAGAAGAGCGCACTGCCATGATTAATCAAGCCGTAACCAAAGGTCTTGATCCAAATGTTGCGATGAAAGATTCTGGTATTGAATGGCTGGGGGATATTCCTGAGCATTGGAATGTTGTTAAGGTTAAGCACTTTACAGAAAAAATAGGAAGTGGTGTTACTCCTAGAGGGGGCGCCGAAGTATATCAAGAAACAGGAGTTCCTTTATTAAGAAGTCAGAACATTTATTTTGATAGATTTAAAATTGACAATGTTGCATTCATATCAGAAGAGATTCATAACTCAATGAATAATAGTAAAGTATTCAAAGGCGACGTATTGTTAAACATAACTGGAGGTTCAATTGGGAGATGTTTTTATCTTACTGATGAATTTAAAGAAGCTAATGTTAATCAGCATGTTTGCATTGTTAGACCAAATGAAAATATAGTTACCGAGTATTTGCATTTACTTTTGAGTTCTGATGGAGGTCAAATTCAAATAAGTTTATGTCAACAAGGTGGTAACAGAGAAGCATTAAATTTTGAACAGTTAAAGAACTTTCCATTTGCATTACCAAACATTGAAAGAGCAATTAAGAATCATAGATGGAGTCCACGAAAGTAATAAGCGAATGAGTAGTATTATAGAGAAATCTCAACAAGAAATCGACCTTCTAAAAGAATACAAAACCGCATTAATAAGTGAGGTAGTCACAGGAAAGGTAGATGTTAGAGAAGCAATCTTAAATTAACAGGATGAGCATATTAGTTGGTATAGAAAAATTGTTGTCTGGAAACGTTGTGGAAGGCACACGCATGGAATTTAAAAAAGGCTGGAATCCTACGCCTATAATGCGTTCTGTTTGTGCGTTTGCTAACGATTTTGAAAATGAAGGGAGTGGCTATGTTATTATTGGCGTAGAAGACCTTAATGGTAAAGCCATAAGACCTGTTTTCGGGTTTAATCCTAATGATTTAGAAACCATTGAAAAGGAATTGGTAGGCTATTGTAACCTTATTAAACCTGCCTATATGCCTCGATTGTCTTTAGAACCTATTGATGGAAAACACGTGTTGGTTGTTTGGGTTCCAGCAGGAAGCAACAGACCTTACAAAGTGCCTGATGATGTATGCGCAAAACATAAAACCTATAGTTATCGCATTCGGTTTCGCTCCAATAGTATCGTTCCAAACCCCGAGCAAGAAGCTGAACTCATACAATTGACAGCAAAAGTGCCTTTTGATGATCGAGTGAATACCCTTGCCCATGTCAACGATATCAGTTTTTCATTAATGCGAGAGCATCTTGAAAAGACAAAGAGTAGGCTTTATGAAGAAAGTAACACGATGTCGGTGGAAGAACTTGCTGAAAAAATGAACTTAACTCAAGGCGCAAAAGAACACTTGTTTCCTAAAAACGTGGGCTTACTCATGTTTTCAGAGAATCCAGAAAAGTTTTACAAAGGTGCTCAAATAGATGTTGTTGAGTTTCCAGAAGGAGTTTCGGCGAAAAAGTTTAATGAGAAAATATTTCATGGCGCGATTCAAAAGCAATTAGTAGATGTGCTTTCTTATATAAAAACGAATGTTATCAAAGAGAAAGTGATTAAATATGCCCATAAAGAAGCTTCTGACCGAGTTTTTAATTATCCATTTAATGCCATTGAAGAAGCACTTTCTAATGCCGTATATCATAGGAATTATGAATTGCAAGACCCTATTGAAGTTCGGATTCTTCCAAATGCCATTGAAATTATAAGTTTTAATGGCGCTGATCCTTCATTAAAACAGGATGATTTTGACAAAGGAATTGTGAGAGCAAGACGTTATAGAAACAGACGTATTGGAGAATTTTTAAAGGAATTAAGACTTACTGAAGGCAGAGGAACAGGTATTCCTACGATAGTAAAAGCACTTAAAGATAATGGTTCAGATAGCCCGATATTTGATACTAACGAACCACATAGAACTCATTTTTTAATTGAGATTCCTATTCATCCTGAATTTAACGACCAAGTTGATGACCAAGTTGATGACCAAGTCGATGACCAAGTTGATGACCAAGTTAAAGCATTAACAAAACAGCAAATAAAAGTTTTGGAGTTTGCTTTAATTCCAAAAAGAAAAAAAGAGATTTTAGTAGATTGTTTAGGTTTATCAAATCAAACAAAGAATTTTGTTACTCATGTTGAACCTTTGTTAGATTCGAAGTTTTTAGAGATGACTCTTTCTGATAAACCAAGAAGTAAGAAGCAAAAATATTTCACTACTGACAATGGAAAGAACATTATTTCTATTTTAAAAAATATAGACTCTGATGACTAAATTTCTAAATTGGTAACTATGACGGTAACTATGATGGTAACTATGATGGTAACTATGAAGTAACTAAGATAAAACAAATATGGCAAAAGGCATACATACAGAATTAACGTTTGAAACCGCAATCGAATTATCCCTATTGGAGGATGGTGGCTATGTAAAAGGTCATTCTAAAGATTTTGATGCGCAGTTAGGTATCTTCCCTAAATACGTTATTGAATTTCTTAAAAACTCCCAACCACAACAATGGGAAAAACTCTCTAACATCCATAACGAAGCCGTTGAAACTAAAGTGATTCAACGCTTACTTAAAGAACTCGATCTAAAAGGCACATTGGATGTTTTGCGCCACGGTTTTACGGATTATGGGGTAAAGTTTAACATGGCTTATTTTCGTCCAGAAAGTTCTTTAAACCCCGACTCTGAAAGATTATATTCTAAAAACCATTTATCGGTTACTAGGCAATTATACTATGAGCGAAAGGGCAAGAACTCCTTAGATATCGTATTAAGTTTAAATGGCTTGCCTATTTCGACTGTGGAATTGAAAAATCAGTTTTCTGGTCAAAATGTTACCAATGCCCAAAAGCAATATGTGTATGATAGAGAACCGAGCGAACCTATATTTCAATTCAAAAAACGGACGTTAGTTCATTTTGCTGTAGATGCTGATGAATGTTTTATGACTACCAAGTTAGCGGGTAAAGAGACGCGGTATTTACCATTCAACCTTGGTTATAATAACGGTGCTGGAAATCCTGTCAACAAGAAAGGTTACCGTACCGATTACTTATGGAAAAATGTTTGGGCAAAAGATAGTTTTATGGATATTATTGGTAAGTTTCTGCATTTGAATGTTGAGACTTACGAATTTGATGGTGTAAGCAGAAGAAAGGAAACCATGATATTCCCGAGGTTTCATCAAATGGATGTGGTGCGTAAACTAACCAAACATGCCAAAGCAAAGGGCGCGGGACATAATTACCTAATTCAACATTCTGCGGGTTCAGGAAAGTCAAATTCTATTGCGTGGTTATGTTACCGATTATCAAGTTTACACAATGCCCAAAACGAACGTATTTTCGATTCGGTGATCGTGATTACAGACCGTAAAGTTTTGGATAATCAGTTGCAAAACACCATTTATCAGTTTGAGCATAAACAAGGCGTCGTCCAAAAAATAGATAAAAACTCACAACAGTTAGCCGATGCTATTACTGCGGGTTCAAACATTATCATAACCACCTTACAGAAATTTCCATTCATTTTAGAAAAGGTTGGCGAATTGAAAGCCAAAAAATATGCGGTGGTTATTGATGAAGCGCATTCGAGCCAAGGTGGCGAAGCTACCAAAAAGATGAAGGAGGTGCTCTCTGCTAAAACCTTGGAAGAAGCGATGATTGAGGAGGCCTATTCTGGATTGGATGAGGATGCCGAAGATCAGATTAGAAAATCGATGGAAGCCAGAGGAAAACAGGATAATTTGAGCTTTTTCGCATTTACCGCCACACCAAAACCAAAAACGATTGAGGTGTTTGGTACACCAGATGCGCACGGTATTCCAAAACCTTTTGATGTATATAGCATGAAACAAGCTATTGAAGAAGGTTTTATTCTGGATGTATTGAAAAACTATACCACTTATAAAACTTACTTTAAATTATCCAAAGAGATTGAGGAGGATCCAACGGTTAATAAAAAGCAAGCTTCAAGAGCCATCGGACGTTTCATGTCTTTACATCCACATAATTTGGCACAAAAAACCGAAGTGATCATCGAGCATTTCAGACAGGTAGTTTCCAAAAAGATTGGAGGCAAAGCCAAAGCTATGCTCGTCACGGGTTCACGTTTACATGCAGTGCGCTACAAAGAAGAATTTGATAAGTACATAAAGGATAAAGGCTACACAGACATTAAAACGATAGTCGCTTTTTCTGGAAAAGTAATTTATGACACTTATCCCGAAGGCGTAACCGAAATGCAACTCAACGGATTTAAGGAGAATGAAGTTCCAAAAAAGTTTGCCTCAGCCGAATACCAATTATTGTTGGTAGCCGACAAATACCAAACAGGGTTTGACCAACCTTTACTGCATACCATGTACGTCGATAAAAAATTGTCGGGCGTAAAATGTGTGCAAACCTTATCACGGTTAAACCGAATGCATGCGGGAAAGGATGATACGTTCATTCTTGATTTTGTGAACGACACCGAGGATATATTGAATTCGTTTCAGCCCTACGAGCTGACAACCGTTGAAAGCACAACGGATGCTAATCAATTACACGATTTACAATATGAAATTGAAAAAGCACAAGTGATTTGGGAGTCGGAGGTTAATAATTTTTGTAACGTGTTTTTTAAATCGACCAAAGCCCTATCAGTAAAAGAACAAGGCAAACTCAATGCATTTATAGATCCTGCCGTAGAACGCTTTAAACAACTGCCAGCAGAGAACTCGAAGGATGACGTTATCGGTACGGAAATTACACAGGATAATTTTAAACACGCTTTACAAACCTTTACGAGATTGTATTCGTTTTTGACCCAAATCATGCCATTTACTAATATGGAGTTGGAAAAGTTATTTACTTATTCGCGTTTCCTACTAAAGAAGTTGCCACGCACCAACCAAGGCGACCGTTTTCAACTTGGTGATGAGGTGTCCCTCGAATACTATCGTCTTCAAAAAATAGCCGAACAGGACATTGCGTTAGAAAGCAAAGGCGAGTATGGATTAGAAACTATGGACGGTGCTGGAATACGCATGAACAAGGAAGAAAAGGAGGCTCTATCGGAAATTATAGATGTATTGAATAATCGATTTGGTACAGAATTTAATGAAGCGGACAAATTGTTTTTCGATCAGATAGAAGCCGAATTGGTTGCAGACAATAGATTGTCAGAACAAGCCAGAAACAATACCATGTCCAATTTTAAATTCGGTTTTGAGGATGCGTTCATGGATAAGCTTATCGGCAGAATGGAACAGAATCAGGATATCTTTACCAAAATGATGGATGATAAGGATTTTGGGATGCTGGTAAAGGATTATATGTTGAAAAAAGTCTATGGACGTTTGAATAAATAATAGAAACGATCGGATTTTATGGAAGTTTTATTGTAGAATAAAATACTATAAAAACGATGTGACATTTAAAAAATATCAAAATTGTAATATGATTGGATATAATACGCTTTTAGGATTAGATTTATTTAGTGATGAGATTGAAGATTCTTATATTTTTCATATTCCACATTCAAAGACTGAAATACCCGACCAATTCAAATCCGATTTTGTGAGTACTGAAATAATGGAGCATGAAATTAACTTGCTTACTGATTTCGCCACTGATGAAATCTTCACTATTGGTAGTTTGTCCAAAGTGGTATTCCCATATAGTAGGATTTTCTGTGATGTAGAACGCCTTGAGGATGAAAACGAGGTGATGTTTGAGTACGGACGTGGTTTTTACTACACAAAAACAGATCGTGGTGAATTGCTTCGGGAAAACGCAAACGGAAACAAAGAGGTAATCTATCATGATTATTATCTCAAACATCACGAGAAACTAACTAATCTTGTAGACCAAAAACTTAAAGATGGTAGATCTCCAGTGATTGTTGACTGTCATTCCTTCGCAGACACTCCATTTACTTCTGATATTGAGCAAGGCACTGACAGACCTGATTTTTGTATCGGTACAGATGATTATCACTCCCCAAAATGGTTAGTTGACATGGCGGTTGCGTTTCTGACCAATCAGGGGTATTCAGTGAAAATAAATTACCCGTATGTCGGCACCATCGTTCCTATGAAACATTATCAAAAAAATGAAAATGTGCATAGCATAATGATAGAGATCAATAGAAAATTATATATGGACGGCGGTGTTGTTGACGACAATAAAGTCAAAGAATTGAATCAATTGATGTCAAGTCTCTTTTTGGTGAATAATTAATCAAATTCAGTAATGCGAGATAATTACCTGGTGTTATCGATCAAATTATTTTATATTTGTCCATAAGTGAATTCAAAGTTGAAAACCTAAATGATTAAAAACACTGCAATCCCTTTAACAGCAAGGGATGCGAGGTTGTTTTTGCCACTAATAATAACACTAGTAATTTGATTAAAATATAGGTTTTTATTCTTTTTTTTTAAAATGTAAGTATTTATAAATCAATTGGTTATATTTCTGGTTTTGTGGAGTATGTCCCTTCTAAGGAGGCGGTCACAGGTTCGAATCCTGTCGGGCTCACATCAAAAAAGCAAACCATCATAGGTTTGCTTTTTTAGTTTAAAAACATTCGTGTCCAGTAAATTTTACGAAAATTGTTTATCCGATCTCGGGAATTTTATTTATTTTAAAATGATGAAGCTTGGTCACAAATCGTTCCTGGTGGTACCAATTATTATAAACCAGTTCGATGCCATCTACGCTAAAAGTTCCAAAGTCATAAGCTCTATACTTTTCAATAATTTCTAGAAATTTTTCTTTTTGCGCTAATTTCTCCTTAAAACGAAATACTGTAGCATGCGCGGTTTGAATGAGATAGCGCTCATCCATACTCTGTTCCAAATCAGAGTTTATAAACTCCTTTCTTAATCGATCTCTCAGCTGATTTAAGCTATCATCATTTGTAAAACCTTGAATCATGATACAGGACGCCGAGGCTGTAATGCCTTTTAAACTTAAGGTCATTGCTTCCTGATTTTTGAGGCTATTTGCGATAAGCTTAATGTATGCGGGAACCTTAATTTGTGATAGTTGCAGTCCGCTATAACACGAAATCACAGAGATGACAGTAATATGAATGTCTGAATTGGGGTAGTAATATTGATTGGGTTCAATGCTATTCAGTTCGTTGAGGAATTTCTGAATTTCATTTTTAATAGCAACAGATGGTCTGATGATGAGCGACAATCCAAAACGATCATCCTGATCAGAATTTATAAGCGGATCGATTTCGTAATGATCGGAAGTGATTTTAGTGATGGAATCTTTATAAAGTTGATTATAATGGTCTTGGAGGTTCATTATGAAAGTATCTTTTGATGGCATGTAATACACAAACAATTAGCTGCAATAATTAATGAATCATTGAAACCTTAAAAGGGATCTACGAATTTGGTAACCAAATTCGAGAAGGTTTTAACCTCAAGATAAAGGAAAATCAATCGGTTAACTCCAATTTATTACTTTCAGACCTTTGGTATCCAACAATTCAACTGGCACGTCGTTTATGCCTTTTACGATTTGTCTAAAACTTTTGATATCCGTGGCACTCATATCTTTTTTAGGAATCAATATCGCCGACAAACTATTTTGATAGAGTAAAAACCAATTTCGTTTTTCAACAATCTTGAACAATTTTTCCCATTTCACTTCCATATAATACGATTCGCCATTAATCTTAAAGTCATTAGGCGATATTACAAACTCTGAAGTTTCCTGTAATTGATTACTGGACTTATAAGTCCGTCGCATGGTCAAATAAAGGCCAGTTGGCTGCACCACAGCGATTAAGATCAAGGTCACATATTGATAAATAAGCGGTTTTGGAAGATCGAAAATTTCTAAATTAAAGAAGATAATCCACAGCAATATTAAAAAAGCCACACCTAAGAGCAATCTCAGTATCGTCTTTTCATACGCTAAGCTAAAAAGCAGCTTTACGTATTCTTTAAAATTAACTTTGGTTTTAATTTTCATATATAGGGGCTGATTATTATTTCCAATGGAAATTTTGGATGAGCTGATGGAATTCATGTTTTTCAAATATTGGAAAAATTCCCAAAAAATCCTATATTTTTCAATTCTTAAATAATAAACATGTCATTAATATTTGTTTGTTTTTATGTTTTTGAAGGATTCCACTTTTTTATCATCTTCAAAAACACTTAAAATGTAATTTGATACAGGAAGTAAAATGACATTGATTTCAGTTTTATTATTGGTTAAGGTCGCCTTCGCTATAACACCTTTATCCAGCAACTTACCTTTCATATCAGTTATATAGTAAGACATATGATCATTTTTATAATTGTCTGCTTCCAGAAGTTGCAGTGCTTTCCCAAGCCCCGATAAGACTTTGGGCTTTAACTCCGAAGGATATTAAAGTGCAAATGAGTAATGGTAGGATTTTTTTCAAGGGTTTATGGTTTTTTTAAATGGATTAATTAATGCCAACAGTGATGATTGTAAGAGAGTAATTTCATGGTGTTGTGCACTATATTTTATCCGATATTATTTGATTTCTCCGATTACAGGGTTCACACAAAAGTGGGATGTTACGATATGTATTTGAACCTCCTTTTGAAAAGGGAATAATATGGTCAAACTCTAATTTTTGATTGTTATCACATTCTCTGCATTTTCCATTATAGATATTTTTTATTTTGTATTCATTTACAATAGTGTTTAGATTTTCTGAATTTAGAGAACCCTTATAAATCATTTGTGCTATATCTGAAATATAATTGGTGAACGTTTTTATCGAAAGAATTATCTCAAAAGCTTGATGTAATTCTAAATCGTTTTGGGATATTGATTTTTCCATTTCAGATGTTTTCAGGTTTTATATAACTTGAATGTACTAATACGAAATAAACTTTAATCCTCCATATTTGGAATGTATAAGTAGTTTTAGAACCAATAATTCTAAGTAAGATATACTATTTCACCGTACTGAACAACAGAAAGTTACCCCTCTAATGGTAGGTAACAATTACTAATCAACAGAATCTAGATGTGGCACTTTTATCTTAATAATGATTTAGAAAAATATAAACATTAAGAAAAAAATTAAGGAATTAAGGACATTAAGAGCCTTGTCAATTACCTTCACGCTTAATTATTTTAATGCCTTAATGGTTCAAAATATTAAAATCATTAAGGTAAGGAATAATAAGGGCTTAATTATATTGAATTTTCGGTGATACCTTTTATTTCCAGAATTTTAAATTTTTAACAAAAAAAAACACCGCAAATATCAAGATTCGCAGTGTTTCATTTTGATCCGTTACGGATCGTTATTAATATTTCTAAAGTAACTAACTCAACAACTCAAAAGCCTGTTTTGCTATCTCCAATTCCTCATTGGTAGGAATGACCAAAACTTTCACTTTGGAAGACGCCGTATTGATTTCTCGTAAACCTTCGGATCTTAATTCGTTTTTGGCTTCATCTAAAATAATTCCGAAGAAATCCATGTCTTCACAAACCATCTTACGGATCACACTGGAGTTTTCTCCAATGCCCGCCGTAAAAATAATCGCATCCAATCCGTTCATTGCTGCTGCGTAGGAACCAATGTATTTTTTAATGCGATAGGCGTTCATGGTCAAAGCAAGGATGCAATCCTTATCTCCTTTTTCAGCTTCTGCTTGAATATCTCTTAAATCCATATGTCCGGTTAGGCCCAACATCCCACTTTTGTTTGTGAGGAGTGTTTTGACTTCATCCAACGTATAATTCAAGTTATTGACCAAATGGAAAATAATGGCATGATCGATATCGCCACTTCTGGATCCCATAATCAAACCGTTGGACGGCGTGAAACCTAAGGTGTGGTCAATACTTTTACCATCTTTAACGGCGGTCATACTGCAACCATTTCCTAAGTGAATGGTAATGATTTTTGTGGCTTTAGGCTTTAAATAAGCAATTGCTTTCTCAGAAACATATTGGTGGCTTGTGCCGTGAAATCCGTACACTTGAATGCCATGCTCTTCATAAAGTGCATTAGGAATGGCATATTTTTTAGCCTTTTCCGGAATCGTTTGATGAAAAGCGGTATCGAAAATGGCAACTTGTTTTGCTGAAGGGAAAATCTCTTCAGCCACCAGAATACCTTCAAGATTCCCAGGATTGTGCAAAGGTGCCAATGCTGCATATTGTTGAATCTTAGCCTTCACTTCCGAGGTGATTAACGTCGTGTCTGAAAACGAGTTGCCGCCGTGAACCACACGATGTCCTACTACTTCGATTTCATCCGTTTTGGCAATGACACCATTTTCTTTATCGAGCAACAAATCAACAACTTTGCGTAGTCCTTGTTTGTGATTTTCTATATTATGGGTGTGCTGAATTGTAGTTTTACCTGTTTTGTAGTTTATAGTGGCAAATTGATAGCCAATGCGCTCCACTAATCCTGAACATATCAAGGTTTCGGAAGGCATATCCATTAACTGAAATTTGATGGAAGAGCTTCCAGAATTGATGATTAATATTTTCATGTTTTTTTATTTTTCGACTTTTGTCTTAATTCTTGATATTTAGAGCGAAGCGTTCCCCTGTCCGCAGACAGGGACTACATTTAAAAATATTTTAAATCCCTTGCGCCTGAATTGCTGTCACAATAATGGTGTTATAAATATCATCTACGGTGCAGCCCCGACTTAAATCGTTAACTGGTTTATTCAAACCTTGAATGATTGGCCCAATGGCTAAGGCTTTTGTTTCGCGTTGTACCGCTTTATAGGTGTTGTTTCCGGTATTCAAATCAGGGAAAATAAAGACATTGGCTTGACCTGCAACTTCCGAATCTGGAAGTTTTAGTTTACCCACATGCATATCTACCGCGGCGTCATATTGGATAGGCCCTTCTACTTTGAGATCAGGTCTTTTTTCTTTGACGATTCTTGTAGCTTCACGTACACGTTCCACATCTGCTCCTACTCCTGATGATCCTGAAGAATAGGATAACATCGCAATTTTTGGTTCAATCCCAAAAACCAAACTGGTGGCTGCAGAGGAAATGGCAATATCTGCCAATTGTATCGCGGTTGGGTTTGGATTAATGGCACAATCGCCATACACCGAAACGCGATCGTCCAAGAGCATGAAAAACACCGAAGACACAATCGGCGCTTCTGGTTTGGTTTTAATAAATTGAAGTGCGGGCAGAATGGTATGTTGCGTGGTATGTGCGGCACCCGAAACCATCCCGTCGGCATCGCCTTTATAAACCATCATCGTCCCAAAATAGGACACATCCTCCATGAAATCCTTAGCCATCGCCAAATTGACATTCTTGTGTTTGCGAAGTTCATAAAGCGTTTCTGAATAGGATTCAAAATAAGCAGATTCAATAGGATTTATAACCGTCACCTTGTTCAGATCCAATCCAATATCCAAGGCTACAATTTTATCCTCAATCTGTTTTTTATCGCCAAGTAAGGTTATGGTCACGACATCAAGATCCACCAATCGTTTGGTGGCGCGCAAGATGCGCTCATCCAATCCTTCGGGCAAGACAATATGTTTTTTATTGACTTTTGCTTTTTGAAACAAATTATACTGAAACATTCGCGGCGTAATGCCCTTGGTTTCGAAGGTAATCAGACGTTCAACCAAGGCGTCTACTTTGACGTATTTTTCAAATTCCTTAATGGACGTCGTGATCTTGTCTGTGTTTTCGGCATAAATCTGCGATTGGATATTCCCGATACAGTTTGTGACCGAGAAGGTTCCGCCTTCAACCAAAATAATAGGCACAACATCGGGCTGTCCTTCAATAAGTTTGAGAATGGAGTCTTCCGGCATAATGCCACCGGTCAGCACAATTCCTGATATGGATGGGTAATTATCTGAAATATTAGCTTGGAGCGCACCCAAAATAATATCGGCGCGGTCACCAGGCGTGATCACCAAGGCATTTTCTTTTAAATGATTGAGATAATTGGGCAGTTGCATGGCGCCCACACTAAAGTGGCCCGCTTGATTATTAATAAAAGCTTCTCCAAAAAGAACTTTGGCATCTAAAGTGTCCACAATTTCCTTAATGGACGGATTCGCCAAAGTGCTGTTTAACGGAATGGCGCTTACAATGACCTCTGAAGGCAGATATTTTTCTAATTCCGATACTACCAGAGTAAGATTTTTTGGTTCTATTTTATTGGCGATCACGGCGATAACTTCGACACCTTTGTCTCTAAAGGAATCAAACGCCATTTGTAAGTTACCCACAAATTCCTCCAATGTTTTTCCAACACCTCCGCCAATAATAATGGCTGGGACACCTAAGTTTTTGGCAATCAAAACGTTCATGTCAAACTCCATGATAGAGCCTTCACCAATAAAACTGGTGCCTTCCACCAAAATAAAGTCGAAACGCGCTTCAAGGGCCTTATATTTTTCAATGATCTTACCAAGAATCTCATCGTCCTTGTTTTCATTCTTCTTACGAATAACCTCGCTCCTGGTAAATGCGTAAGCATCTTCAAACTTGATATCCAATTTGAAATAACTTGACACGGTATTGATATGGTTATCGATTTTACCGGGCTTGAAATCGTCGATAATCGGTCTGAAATAAGCTACTTTGGCTGCTTTTCCCAATAGTGATTGCATGAGTCCGAGAGAAATAATCGACTTCCCGATATTGGGTTCTGTGGTGGCAATATAAATGCCCTTGTTGGTTGTTTTTTTTGACATATTTTTATACAACTATGTTTAAATACTTTCCTTTCAAATATGGAACAAAAATAGGCATTTCATTTCTTAAAGCAAAGGCCGTTACCCCTATATAATCAAGAGATTTCACAGCTGTTTCGTGGGGTAATTTCAGATCTAAATTTTTGTCAATTCACATGATTTCCATCATGATTTTAACATAAAAATTTCCGTATTAATTGGGAATATCGGGGATTGATAATTCGTGTTGAAAAGATCCTAAATTATGAGCTGAAGTAACCGTCGGATGTATTAAAAAACAATGTACCTTAAACTGAAATTTTATCCAAGTGGAAAGTTAGTTTAAGTCTGTTTTTATAACTAGAAACTCTATTTAATTGGAACGATTTAATTGAAATCCAACGCCTATAAAAAAGCGAAGTTTATCGGGTTTTTTGTAAGACTCGCAATGCTATCTCCAGAATACCCCGCAGCATAAAGTCCACCCACAATACTCCCCATACTGTTTCCCACCACCAAATCGGGTACAATTCCCAATGAATCGAGCGCCTGCAATGCGGGGATATGCGCCAAACCTTTCGCACCTCCACCACTCAAGACCAAAGCCACTTTTGGTTTTTTATTTTGCGCCAGTCCTTCAAATGATAAAACAACAGATAATAAGACTACTAAAAAACAGCAACTGTTTTTTAAAAATGAACCCTTTTGCTTAGGATAAATTACTTATGGATGTAATGCACAAAGATAAGCTTTTCGAAAATTTTATGAAGATTTGAAAATTTTAAAATTTCGTTTCGATCTTAACTCTGTATCGACTGATTTTGAATCAACACCAACCAAATCAAATTGTCTGATTGTTTTTTCATAATAAAGCATATCGATTCTTGCCTAAAGTTTGAAGTAATCGTAAAAATGGTTTGATCCTTCTGTTTGGAATATAACCTAAGCAAATAAAAAAAGCCTAAAAAATCAAAGATTTCTTAGGCTTTTAGCGGTCTGTTTGTCCAGATTAAATTAAATGCTTTTCTATTTTAGTACCCGGGATTCTGTTGTGCACCAAGTCCAGGATTAGCATTAATTTCATTCTTTGGAATTGGCAGAACAATCTTATTAAAAGTCAGATCAATGGTCTTAGGTCTTGCTATAATCGGCAGATCATTAAAATCATCATTAAAAGTAATTGGTTTTCCTAAGCGGAGCATATCAAAATAGCGTTGCCCTTCAGTGAAAAGCTCCTTACTTTTCTCATCCAAAATCATATCAATACTGATAGTACCTGCTGTGGCCGGAGCTAGATTAGGAGCTCTTTTACGAATCGCATTCAGGTAATCGGCAGCCAAATCTTTGTCAGAATGAAAAGCTGCTTCTGCGGCGATTAAATATACTTCTGATAATCTGATCACTTTAATGTTAACCGCTGTAGGCGTTGATTTTCCATCACCAGCAAGCAGCGTATTTCCACTATACTTATAACTTGCCCCCAAGTGAATGGCTTCAGAAGCAAACTCTCTATCGTCGCCCATAATCCCCCATCTCACATCACTTGCATCCTGGCCTAATCGCGCTATATAGTAATCACTCGCAAAATATTGTCCGTTGGCACTACTGGATCCATACAGTTGCTTTCTGAAATAAATACTCAAGCTGCCATTGCCATGATCGTTTTCATTAGGCACAATCCCTAATTCAAAAATTGATTCGGAACCAAATTGTTTTGTCCAAGAATCTACCCATGCACTATTGGAATACAGTTGATACGTTCCTGAATTGATCACTTCCTGAGCAGCAGCAAGCGCTTGAGGATAATTAGCCATACTCAAATAGACGCGTGCCTGCATTGCTTTATTAGCATAATAGTTTAGGTAACCATTGTTTTTGGATTTAGATAAAAGCGATTCAGCAGCCAACAAATCAATCATGATCTGTTTGTAGTTATCTTCTACCGACGCTCTTAAAGGTTGCTCTAAAGCATCAATGGGAGTTAAAATGTTTGGAACGCCATATGATGCTTTGTCGAAGGTATAAGGCTTGCCGTAAATTCGAACCAAGTCAAAATATAGTATGGCACGAAGCGTTAAGGCTTGTCCTTTTATATCGTTAAAATTACCTTCGCCTTGCACTTTATCAATGCTCTCTATAAGATAATTGGTTTGTAAAATTCTATTGTACATACCATTCCAAAATTCTTCAAAAGTATTTGATGTCGGTGTACTATTAAAAGTATACATATCACTCAACCCCCTTCCCAAGGTTCGGGTAGTGACCTCACCTCCTTTTGCTTCAGCATATACCATAAAGTTACGTCCATAATAAGTAAGGTCGGTCATTCTACGCATGATTCCTGATAGCATCACTTTTGCATCGGCTACAGTTCCAATGGCTGTAGATGAATCGCCAGCATTTGTTGGTGGGACATCTAAAAAATCCTCCTCACAGGAAGTGAACCCCAAAGACATGATTAAAGCCGTTATTATAACCAGCGATGTTTTATTTAAATATTTCATGTGTTTCATGTTTTTCATGTTTTTCATTTTTCGTTTAGAAGCTTAATTCAATACCAAAAGTGTAGTTTTTTGCAAAAGGCAACTCCCAACCTTTGGTTGCAAATTGATTTACTTCAGGATCCGCATACTTGTATTTTGAAGAGGTAAATAAGTTTGTTCCCACAGCAAATACTCTTAGGTTTGAAAGTTTCATTTTTTCTGTTACGGACGAAGGAAAATCATAGCCCAAGTTGATGTTTTTCAATCTCAAAAAGGTAGCGTCATAAAGGTGTCGGCTACTGTATTGAGTTACGCCTTCTTCATCGGTACCTCTAACTTTAGGCAAGGATCCATTTGGGTTTTCTTCAGTCCACATATTGTCAACAGCATATTGTGAACGCATTCTTTCCCAATAAAGTCCATCATCAGCAACTTGCTGGTCAACAGAATCATAAAGGTATCCTCCAATTTTATAAATAAAGTTTAATCCAAGTGAAACACCTTTATACGCTACCTGAGTGTTAAATCCTCCTTGAACATCTGGAAAGGCATCTCCAATAATGGTTTCATTAGCTTTATTAAAATCGTAGGTTGCACCTCTACCATTTAGTAAAAAGTCACCCGCAGTAGCGCTGGCTGGATCATTGACGTAAAACATATTAACGCCATTAGTGCGGTCTACTCCCGCATACTCATAACCATAAAATGCCAGTGTAGATTCTCCTTCTCTATAAATGTATTGGGCTCTTTTATCGACATTGTCATACCATCTGATATCTGCACCTTCATTCAAGGTTTTAACGGTTGACTTCACAAAGGAAGCATTCGCACTCGCGCTCCATACAAAATCTTTGCTATCAATAATTTTACCGCCAAGTTGTAATTCGATGCCATGATTGTTAATTGACCCAATATTTCTTAAAGTTGAACTAAAACCGGTAACTCTTGAAATTGGAACACTTTGTAAAAGGTCGTTCGAATCACGATTAAAATATTCGATAGTTCCATAAAGTCTGTTTTTGAACAATCCGAATTCCAAAGCCACGTCCGAAATACTATTCGTTTCCCAAGAAAGATTAGGATCAGAAATATTAGTAAGCTCTGAACCTGGCAAGCTCATGTATTTAGCAGAATAGCCTATTAAAGATCTCCAGCCATAATTAGATGGTGGTAAAGTACCGTTGATTCCGTAGGAAGCACGAATTCTTAGTGAACTAATAGTTTCAATATTTTCCATGAATGGTTCTTTATCGATACTCCAAGCACCTGATACCGACCAGAAATTCCCCCAACGTGAGTTCGGTCCTAGTTTTGAACTTCCATCTCTCCGTAAAGATCCCGCCAAATGATATTTTCTATTGTAATTATATTCCAATTTTGACAAGTAGGACATCATGGAGTTACCCCAAGCATGAGCAGCGGCATCAGTGTCTCCTGCAGTTGAAACAGTGTGCAATCCACTCGCTGGTAAATCTGTACCTGTTGATCTTTGAAAAGTAGTTCGATTGCGCTCCGTTTCAAAACCTACAAGTGCATTGAAATTATGCACTCCAAAACTTTTGTCATAGACTAAAGTCGTCGAAGAAACGGCACGCTTTTCATTGGTAGACATTTCGTTCACTTCTCCCAATCCCTTACCATTATAATGTAAACGACTATAATAAAGGTGGTCTTTCGTTTCGCTATTGTCATAAGAGAAAATCGTTTGTGCTGTTAATTCTGGTAAAATATTCACTTTAACGGTTTCTATGATGCGTGTTTGAAAAACTTTTGAGAAATTTTCCCATTCATTATCATGAAACAAGTTATTGTAAGCGAAGCTATTTCCATAACGCCCAGTATAGGTTTGGCCAGTTTTATAATCGGTTGGCCAATACACTCCAAATAAACGGCTGCGGACGGCCTGAAAATAATTCGCTCCAGCATTATTGGTATCATTAAAACCGGTTAATGTACTTCCGGAAACATTGACATTGGATCCAAATTCAATAAAATTGCCTATTTTTTGAATCACATTGACACGTCCAGAGAAGCGGTCATAATTATTTTCTTTCACACGGCCGTCATTTCGGGTATAAGAGAAGGATGAAAAGTAGGTAGTTTTATCTGTTCCACCACTTACCGCAACATCATTTGTTAAGTTGACAGCGTTTCTAAAAAATTCATCTTGCCAATTGTAAAATTGACCTTCTCTATTTAAGACGCCATCTGTTTTACCTGTAATCACAAGGTTCTCGCCTGGACCAGTACCATTGGTGGCAAAAATATATCCATATTTCCCAAAGCGATTGTTTAAGGATCTTAAAGCATAGGCATTAGATTGTACCGCAGTGCCACCTCCAGACAACTCAGCATCATAATAGACACGATATAGATAGTCAAGGTTATCCTCAGTACTAGCCGGTTCCCAGTTGTCGGTTGCCCAAGAAGGAGAAAAACCTATGGACGTTTTTAAACTAATTTTTGGCTCTCCGGTCTTTCCTTTTTTGGTCGTGATTAAAACCACACCATTAGCCGCTCGCGACCCGTAAAGAGATGAGGCTGCAGCATCCTTTAAAATTGAAATCGACTCGATGTCCTCAGGATTCAATGAGTTTAAAACGTTATTGCTGGTATAAATATAGCCTTGCAATTGCCCCGAGTTATCAGAAGCAACAGGAACACCATCGATCACATACAATGGTTCTGTTGAAGCGTTTATCGACCCAACCCCTCTAATTTGTATACTGGTTGCCGATCCCACTTGCCCTGATCCCTTTGTTATCTGAACACCTGGTGCTTTACCCACCAAGGCGTCTTGAAAAGAAGTATTTTGAGCTAACTGAAGATCTGATGCTTTAATAACGTCAGCTGAACCCGTATAGCTTTCTTTGGTTGCCGTCCCATAGGCTACAACGAAAACCTCATCCAAGGCCACGCCTTCCATAAGAGTGACATCAATCGTATTAGAAGTTTTTACAGTGATTTTTTGCTCATTGTATCCAACACTTGTAAAAACAAGCGTTTGTCCTTCAGCAACGTTAATCGTATACTTTCCATCGAAGTCCGTAGTTGTACCACGGGCTGTGCCATTAATGATAATATTGGCCCCAGCTATTGGTACGCCATTATTATCTATTACGGTGCCGCTTACAATTTTTTCCTGTGCAAAACCAGTTTGAACCAGAAACAAAAGTAGAAATGTTAGAATTCCAAATTTTTTCACTCTCATAGTTTAAATAATTAGTTAGTTAATTTGTGAAGATTATAGCAGTTTTATTAACAAAACTTTATAGTAACCTTAACAAATATAATTTTATTTTTCAGAAATGCAAATTGAGCCTGGCATAAGAAAGGTTAAAAAGAAGTTTATTTTGAGTCGGTGGAAATAGAATAAAATCACTTATTAAGGCCTGAATTCATTCAGAAAACAAGCTTACATATACCAGAATTCAGTTTAAAAGGTCAATTCTGAAAATAGAGGCTTGCCGACTTGAAGAGCGTCACATATTCAGTTAGTAGTTATTTTCCTGTTAAACCAAGAGACTCTAATCAACCTGTTCAATCAGAAATATTTATTAAAAAAGGAGTGTGATTTTAACCCTTTGAGAAAGGGTTAGCGCTTAATTAAAAAAGATAATTTGGAATGAATATAAAATAAAAATTCTTTTCTATATTTTACAATACTGAAAAGAAGCTATAAGATTTGGATGTTAGAAACCAATTTCGCAAATGCAACCCAACTAAAAAACTCAACAAAATGGCGAAAAAGAATTGGCCGAGCGATTTCATCAAAAACGCTCGGCCAATCCATCCATTAAAAAATTGCTGAAAACAGCTTTCGCTGCGCTCCTAGTTATTTTTTCTTATTCTTTGGTTTTTCACGCGCATTATACTTATCCATGATTTTGAGGGTTTCGGCAATAGGCAATGCTTTCATCGTTCGTCCTTTTTGACCTGTCATGTCAGTGGCCATAAAAAGTGAATTATAAATAGCTTCTTCACTAGCCTCAAGTACGGCAAGAAATAAGGGAGACATTTCATCATTCGGAACATCTATGATTTTTCTTTCCATTTCTTTAGAGTCGTGAGGAATTCGCAAGTCTGGATGCGTGCTAAAGGCAATGCTATAATCGCCACTGCCGTTGGACGAAAAAGAGCCCACCTTTCCAAAAGCTAAAAAGGATCGTTTTGCTAAGCGCTCTAAATTGCGTGCCGATAATGGGGCATCCGTAGCAATGATGATCATACACGACCCATCCACCACATAAGGCACATCTTCCGCCATGTAAAAGTTATTCAATTCTTTTCCTACAGGAGCGCCATTTATGGTCAGAATGCCTCCAAAATTAGTTTGAACCAGGACCCCAACGGTATAGCCGCCTTTGTCCTTTGGGAGCACCCGAGAGGAGGTTCCGATGCCGCCTTTAAATCCTAACGCTCTTGTTCCGGTTCCTGCGCCCACGTTTCCTTCTTCAACTTTCCCCATGGTGGCCGATTTTATGGCCTCTTGAACATGAGAAGTGGTTACGTGACGGCCTCTAATGTCATTGAACCATCCATCGTTGGTTTCGCCAACCACCGGGTTTACAGAGCGAAGTCCAGCATTCTCAGGAATGGATAACGTGTAATCTATCAAAGCATTTGCTACCAAAAACGCATTAAGTGTATTGGTCAATGCAATGGGCGATTCCAGATTTCCAAGTTCTACGATTTGCGTGGTACCGATAGCTTTTCCAAATCCGTTGCCAACAAAAACGGCTGCAGGAACTTTCTCTTGAAATACATTGCCTTGATGTGGCATAATCACGGTCACTCCCGTGCGAATGGAATCACCTATAATTAGCGTCTTTTGACCCACCGCAACACCTTTGACGTCGGTAATGGCATTAAAATGCCCAGGCGTAAGAATACCTGGTGCAATTCCTAAATCTCTTGCTCTAGCACGTTCTTGAGCGTGGATGCTAAATGTAACATTCAATATAATTAAGAAGCTGATTATTTTTTTTGACATAAATAACGATTTAAAGTGGTTTCAGTTTATCAGGATTACTTTTATAAATTAAGGCTCTCGCCAAAATATTGGTAGGATCGATAGTGATGACCCCATTAATATTTGACTCTGTAATGGCCAGAGGGATTTCTGTACAGCCCAAAATGGCGATTTCTGCCCCCTCCTCTTTAAGAAAGGCCATGCCTTGCATTAAATTTTCCCTCGCCTGTGGATGTATCGGATTGGACGTGGTTTTAATGCCATAGGTTTTATGGTAAATAGCGGGATGAATACTATTTTCTTGCATTTCCAATGACGGCACAATCACTTCGTAGCCTTTTGATTGTAATGCAGAGGCATATAATTTACTTTTATAAGTTCCCGTAGTGGACAACACGCCTATTTTAGTGACCTTAGGATAATGGTCAGCAATAAACGCTACCGTTTCATTAATCATATGTAACAGTTCAATAGTGCTGTTGGCTTTTTTTAGTTCACTTTGAATAACCTCGAATATTTGGTCTGAATGCGCCGTATTGCAAGGAATTCCTGCAATAGTTGCACCTGCCTTTTCCAGCTTTAAAAGCACTTTTACGATAGCATGAGCTGGATTATCTTCTGTATTCCCAATTAAATATTCGGTACGATCATCAATTGTGGAAGACATGGATATCAAAATGGCATCCAAATGTTCCTGATCCGTATTTGCTTGGGTATTGTTAAAAATTTTATTAAGTAAATCTGTTCCTGCATAGGGACCTACGCCACCGACGATACCAATCATATATGTGTTTTTTCAATTAAAATGAATAGTAGCAAATTTAATAGTATTAATGGCATAATAACTAGAAATAGAAAAAGAGATGAGTTTTAATGTTGCGTTTGTGGATAGCGGTATAAATTTTCAGGTACGTTGGTATAAAGAGGGCTAATAATTCAACACGATATTTAGGAGCATCCATAAGGAATCTCAATACTAAATATTAAGCATTGTACAATCTCTGTTTTCAAATGTCAGATGGTTTCTTGAGGCAACTCTAATAGTCTCAACGATTTATTTGTCTCCAAATTTTCGGACCAAAATCATCCTCATACATCAGTCTGTTAGTTCGCGTTGGATGCACACGATTGGAAAGAATAATTAAAAATCTGTTTGTATCAGGATTCATAAAGAAAAAGGTTCCCGTATAGCCCGTATGTCCAAAATCATGTTTTTTATAAAACGCATCGGGCTGTCGTTTGTCAAAACCGAGGCCACGATAAATTCCTTTTTTGGCTAGTGGCGATTTAGTGAACTTTTTAACCACTTTTCGCTTTAGAATTTGTTTTCCCCGATATTCTCCTTTATTGAGTAACATCTGACAAATAACGGCGATGGATTCGGCATTAGCAAATAAGCCTGCATTTCCAGAAACACCACCTAAAATAGCCGCTGCTTCATCATGCACATAACCGTGTAAGGTATCTTTTCTGAAAAAATTATCGATCTCGGTCGGGATCACATGCTCTTCAGTCGTCCATTTCAAAGGATTGTAGCCAATATTTGAAAGGCCCAAGTCCTTAAAGTTTTCCTGCGCCAAGGCATCCAAGGTCTTTCCTGTTTTGGCTTCCATCATTTGTTGTACCAAAATCAAATTCAAGTCGCTGTATAAATAGCTGCCTCGAGGATGTGTACGCGCCAAAGCTATTTGACCAGAAACCGTTTTATAAAATTCGGGATTTAACCACATCTTTTTATAAACCTGAACATAATGGTCCTTGGGTTCAATGGAAAGATATTGGGGATCATAAATGATATTTTTATGGACATACATATCGCCGAACAACTCGGGATAATCCTCAGATTTCGCATTATTTAAAAGCGGTGATCCATCCGGAGTTGAAAGTAAACCTTGATAAAAGGTAATGAAAGGTTTGAGGCCTGAGGTATGTGTTAATAATTCAAAAAGCGTTATATCGGCAATGGGCGTATGTTTATAAAAAGCAACCGCAACGCCTAACTTATCATTTAAATCTATTTGATCTTCTCCCACCAAACGCATAGCCACAAGGGTCGCTCCCAAAACCTTGGACATCGAAGCCAAATCGTAAACATCCTCAGGTATTACTTGTTGTTCTTTTGAGTAATCGTGATATCCATAATTTTTCGAGATATAAATAGAATCCTTACTGCCCACGATAATTTGAGCGCCAGGAAAAAAGCCTTTTTCAAGAGCATTGTTCATCATCGAATCGATGTAGATTTCGTTGAGCTTGGCATCGAAAACGCTTGTTGAATGTTTCAAGGATCTGCAGCCCACCAGTGATAGGATCAAAAAAGCAAACACGAAACTAAATCCTATTTTTTTCATCATGGATAAATTCTTAAAATTGATCAGACATCAGAAGTTTTATTAATCTTCCGACTTTCTTGAATTGTGTTTCATTAAGTTATCGAATAGATATGAACCTAACAAGTAATGTAATTACAGTATCTATTCAGGATTCACATATCCATAATATTAAAAAACATTATTTTGCGTTATTTTAAAAATCAAACCCTAAAGAATGCAAAAAAACGCAGACTGGTTGAATAAAAGAATGTATTATAATATGTTCACACCCGATTTTCGATACTCATCCAATCGCGAATCTTGAGGATCTAAATTGGTTACGATGGTATCCAATTGATGAAGCTCACACACACTATGTGGCATTTTAGTGTTCAACTTATCCGATGAAAACATTGAAACCACTCTGTCAGAAGCTTTTATCATCGCCTTTTTTACGATGGAAACTTCATAGCCAACTTCTGTGAGGCCCTGTTTTATATTGATGCT
Organism: Gelidibacter sp.; assembly: GCF_053579655.1. Taxonomy (NCBI): domain Bacteria; kingdom Pseudomonadati; phylum Bacteroidota; class Flavobacteriia; order Flavobacteriales; family Flavobacteriaceae; genus Gelidibacter; species Gelidibacter sp. The sequence continues at coordinate 121,703 of NZ_JBMDWE010000001.1, forward strand.
ACTGGCACCGATAAAACAGATATCGGCTTTAACCTTGGACAATACCTGAATGACATCAATACCGGTCGTTACCATGGCGTTTTTTTGCATGCGTCCCCCAATCAATATTAAATCGATATTGGGGTGTTGCGATAATTGCATGGCTATGGTTAAGCTGTAGGTATATATGGTGGCCTTTAGACTTTCAGGAATTAATTTTGCAAAAACCAGATTGGTCGTTCCGCCGCTCATGATAATAACCTGACCATCATGCAACAATGACAACGCCTTGGTCGCAATTATTTTCTTTTGCTCCTCGGCATTGATATGAATATTAAAAATATCAGCCGATTTCTCCGGAATTAATATGGCGCCTCCATAAACCTTCTTGAGCAACTTTTTACGGTCGAGCTCATTTAAATCCCTTCGTACGGTATCTTCCGATAAGTCAAGATCTAAGGCCAAAGTAGTAGTGACTACTTTTTGCTCTTGAAGAAGCTTGTCCATGATATAATTTTGTCTTTCGGCTTTAAGCATGGTCTGATAATTTAAGATAAGCTACAAATATATCGAAATATTGAATCCAAAAACCAAATCCTGAGAAATAATGCAAGAGTTTGCGTTATTCGTATTGTTATTTTAAATAAAAAGTCTAAAAACGCATTTATACGCAATATTTAAATATATTTGGTTAATACATGTTAATTAACCAAATAAAGACTAAAGAAGTATGAAGAAATTTCTCCTTATTCCATTATTGTTTTTTATGATTCAGGCAACTTTTGGGCAGTCCAAAATCTTGACCGGAAGCGTAAAAAATAAAGCAGACGGCGCTCCCATCCCAGGAGTCAACGTACTGATTAAAGGTACTACTAAAGGTAGTACGACCGATTTTGACGGTAATTATAGCATTGCTGTAAGCTCGGGCGAAACGTTGAGTTTCAGTTATATTGGGTTTGAGACTCAAGACGTAAAATATGAAGGCCAACAAAACCTGGACATCGCTCTTGCTGAGAGCTCTTCCCTATTGGATGAAGTCGTTATTGTAGGGTTTTCTTCGCAAAAGAAGATCAATCTTACAGGTGCGGTTGCTAAAGTTGACGTGGATCGCGCTCTTGGAAGTAAACCGATTACCGATATCAGCAAAGGATTGCAAGGCACCACACCAGGTTTAAACGTTTCATTTAATTCTGGAAACATTGGTAAAACGTCAAATATTAATATTCGAGGTGCAGGAACTATCATCAATGGTACCGTTTCGGGCTCTCCATTAGTATTGGTGGACGGTATGCCATCAGACATGTCAATGATTAATCCTGAAGATGTGGCTTCCATTTCCGTTCTTAAAGATGCGGCATCAGCATCCATCTATGGAGCGCGAGCTGCTTTTGGTGTCATCTTAATAACCACTAAAGATGGTAAAGGCGGCAAAGGAAAAGTCAAATTCACCTATAGCACCAGTTATGGCTGGAGCAATCCTATTTCATTAGTGGAGTTTAATGACCCTACTGTTGAACTTCCAGCCATGATTGAGGCACAGGCGCGTGCAGGAAACGCCAATCCAGAATCTTTTGGAATGAACTACAAGACCTTGCTTCCAGGAATCATCAATTGGAAACAACAATATGCATCCTCAAGAAACAGCAATGATCGCAATATGATCTTAGGAGAAGATTTCGAGGTTATTGGAGGGAAACAATATTTTTATAGAATTTGGGATCCGCACGCAGAGATGCTAAAGAAGAATGCTGCACAAACCTTTCATAATTTAGCGGCACAAGGCTCTTTGGGAGAAAAAAGCTCGTTCATCGTTTCACTAGGCATTTCTAACCAAGACGGTGTTATGAAAATTAATACTGAAAAGAATGAAAGAATCAACCTGAACATGGGGATGAGTACCCAATTGACCGATTGGCTTTCAGCAGACTTCAAGGTTTTATCTTCTTTCCAAGAATACCAAGCGCCTTTTAACTACTATAACAGCGGATTAGATACTGCTGGAAATGGTTATTTTGGATACTACATGCGTTGGGGTTCTTATTTCCCTTACGGTACCTATAATGGCGTTGAGTTCCGCCATGCACCGGGCTATATGCATAATGCCTCCATGAATAAAAGAATTGAAAACAACAATCGCTTAAGTGCAAAATTAACGGCGCAGGTAACCAGCGATTTTAACATCATTGGTGAATATAGTGTCAATAACAATTTCATGAGCGACAAGCAAAATGGCGGCAAAGTGCCATTATGGGATTGGTGGACAGGTGCTGGAGATTTAGTTTCTGGAAAACCAACCATGATGGAAACGGGCAATGATTTTGTAGCCCAGGCTAAATCTTCGTATGTAAGAAACGTTGCTAACATTTACGGTAATTATTCTAAAACACTTAATGATATCCACAACTTTCAGGTTTTAGGAGGTTTAAATACCGAATGGCAATCCTTTGAAAGAACCTATGCCCGTAGAAATACACTTTTAGATAAAAACAAACCAGAATTCAACTTAGCGATTGGTGATCAGTTTACATCCCCATTAGTCTCCAATGAAACGCTTAATCCAGGTTTATCTCAATATGCGATCGCTGGGGTTTTTGCGCGTGTGAATTATGATTACAACGGGATCTATTTATTGGAGTTAAATGCACGTTATGACGGGTCTTCAAAATTTCCAACCAATGAGCAATGGGGATTCTTCCCTTCAGCTTCTGCGGGATATAGAATTTCAAATGAAAAATTCATGGAAAGCACTCGCGAGTGGTTAAATGATTTAAAAGTGCGCGCTTCCATTGGTTCCATCGGGAATCAAAACATTGCCAACAATGCCTTTTTACCGATCATGTCACGCTCTAATCCATGGTGGTTGGGTAGCGGTATGACCATTCCTCCTTCTGTAGGTTTACCAAACAACGTGGATCCATATTTGACTTGGGAAAAAGTAACCACCAAAGATATTGGTGTCGATCTTAGAGTTTTCAATATGTTAGGAATGACCTTTGACTACTATCAGCGTGATACCGAAGGCATGTTGTCTCCAGGAAAAACCCTTCCAGGTTCTTTTGGACAGACAGCGGCCAACACAAACTCAGGAAATTTAAGAACCAGAGGTTGGGAACTAGGTATTAATTTCAACAAAAACATCACTAATGATGTGAGTGTATATGCTGATCTTACCCTTTCTGATTATACCACGGAAGTTACCGAATGGAATAACTCGTCAAAATTATTAGGCTCATATTATACTGGCCAAAAAATTGGCGAAATTTGGGGATTAACTTCAGACAGATTGATACAAGCTTCTGATGTTGTGGATGCCTCTGGATTAGTTGTCAATGGCGTAGATTATAAGAATATACGTACAGGAGCTTTTAAATATGGTGCGGGAGATGTGATGTACAAAGATTTAGATGGCGACGGCATCATCTCAAGAGGAAAAGGAACCGCAGACGATTCAGGTGACTTGAGCGTTATTGGTAATACAACACCAAGATACCAATACGGGATGCGTTTTGGAGGTACTTTTTATGGATTTGATGTGGATGCGTTCTTCCAAGGTGTTGGAGAGCGTCAATACTGGGCTACTTCCGACTTGGTATTGCCATTTTACAACAGAACAGATGCTATGTACGAACACATGAATGATTACTGGACACCAGATAATACCGATGCGTATTATCCTAATCCATATCCTAATCATGCGGGTAACGCTTTTGGCGCCTATGCACCAGGATCGAATAACTTCGTGGCGCAATCGAGATATTTACTGAATATGTCTTACCTGAGATTAAAAAGCTTAACTGTGGGCTATACAATTCCACAAACCATTACTCAAAAAATGGGTATCGATAAAATTAGACCTTATATCTCTGGTTTGAATTTAGTGACTTTTAAAAGCAGTAAATTACCGGTAGATCCTGAAATTAACGAAGCTGAATCCGCTTGGGGTAGAACCTTCCCTTATGCGAAAACATGGTCTCTTGGGGTTCAAATTGCATTTTAAAAACTAATTTAAAAATTTAAAAAAATGAGAAAATTAATAATAAAATCTAAGTTAAAGTTAGCTGTACTTGCGCTCTCAATGGCAACGCTAACTTTTAACTGCTCGGATTATTTAGATACGCCTCCTCAAGATATCTTCACGGATGATAACTTTTGGACTTCTGAAAATAACGTCAGAACATTCTCTTGGTTAAACTATGATACGTTTTTAGGTTATGGAAATAATGCAGGCACAACAGCCGATTTCTATTTTCATAATTCATCTAATTTAGATGATAACTTAGCGATGAACGTCTTCACTAACTTTGCGACCACGGCCAACGCAACCAATGCCAATTGGAACAGCTATTACACCTTGATCCGTCGTAGTAACCTAATGTTAGAGCGCGTTCCAACGGTTCCAATGGATGATGCCAAGAAAAAACACTACTTGGGTGTTGCAAAATTCTTTAGAGCCTTCACCTACTTCCGTTTGGCACAAGAGTTTGGAGATGTTCCTTATACCGATATGTATTTAACCCAAGGCGATCCAAATGTTTACAAACCTGCTTTGAGCAGAGCTGAAGTCATTGATAATGTGATTAAGGATTTAGAAGAAGCCACAACCTTACTTTTAAATATTGACGACAAGAATACTACTGTAAATAAATACACAGCGTACGCTTTATTAAGTAGAGTGTGCCTATATGAAGGTACTAACCGTAAATATAACACGGGTCAAAATGGGAATGAATATCTTCAAAAAGCAAAAGCAGCAGCTTTGGCAGTGATGGATAATTCAGCTTATTCTTTAAAGCCCGATTGGCAATCGCTTTATAACTCTGTAGAATTGTTGGACAATCCTGAAGTGATTTTAGCGAAAAGATACATCCAAGGTACTTTAGCAAACTCCATCCAAGCCTACACCAATACATCAACCATTCAAAGCGGATTGACAAAATTTGCTGCAGAAAGTTATGTGACTAAAAATGGCTTACCAATTAAACAAGTAGGTGGAAACGCCGAATATTTAGGAGATGACAATATCGCCAATACCTTTGCCAACAGAGACCCTCGTTTTGGAAAGGCATTCGGTACCCAGGATTATGCTTATTCTGACAAACCTTGGAATGGATTGACATCCATCACAGGCTATGTTTTTAAATTGTATAATAACCCGGCATTGTCTGGACCTGAAGTGACCACTATTGGACAGAATCATATTGATGCGCCTATTTTCACCTTGAGTGAAGTATATTTGAACTATGCTGAAGCGGCGGCTGAATTAGGATCAATTTCTAATGCCGATTTAGATGCGTCACTCAACAAAGTTCGCGCACGTGCTGGCATTGCAACCTTAACAACCGATGGAACCAATGTATTGGCTAATGGTGTACAAATTGAAGACCCACAAAGAGTTTCTGCTTTAGAGCAAATAACTGGCATTGTAAGTCCTATCATTTGGGAAATCCGTCGTGAGCGCAGAATCGAGTTCATGAGCTGGACGTCTATGCGTAAAGCAGATATCTTACGTTGGAAAAAAGGTGATTATTTAGATACCACTAGTAATCCAGATGTTGTATTAGGTGCCAGAATTCCTGAATTGATAGGAACAGCCTCTAAAACAAAAGTAACTGCTGACGGCTACGTTATTCCTTATGCTTCTGGCGTGGTAAGACAATTTGTTTCGCCAAAAAATTACCTAACTGCTATCCCTACTAACGACATCAGCTTATACGAAGCTGAAGGCGTGGTATTAAAACAGAATCCAGGTTGGTAATCCGATATTAATTTCAATTCCCCTTTTTATATTTTTTAGTAAGCTAGCTCTGGGCCAAAAACCCGGAGCTAGTCATTTTAAAGCCATAGTTTTATTGACAAAGTATTCAAAAAACCTTTAGCAGAATCTTCTGATCATTACTGTTTTTCACGGATTCTTTTATACATCACACCATCATTCCATTTTGGGAAATCGGACGAATTGCCAAGATTTTGACCCACGCGATATATCAATTTAAGATCCGCCATAGTTCCCGATACATCCCAAGAAGCATCATAGTTATCCTGCGGTTTGTGGTAACGTAAACGGGTATATTCTTCCTTTTGCCGAATGCCCCATTCTTCACCGTGTTCAAAGGAATTCATACCATTAGCCACGTAAAGTGTGGGAACTCCAACTTTTGCAAAATTAAAGTGATCTGATCGATAATACCACCCATCACTAGGATCATCCACTGCCCTAACAATACGCCCTTCTTTTTCAGCTTCCTTTTCGAGATAAGCATCCACTTCAGATTGGCCTTTTCCAATGATGAAAATATCCTTCATCAATCCAAAGGGTTGTAATACATCAAAATTGATATCGACCACTGTTTTATTTAAGGGATAAATCGGATGTGTGGCATAGTATTCAGAGCCCAATAAACCGGCTTCTTCACCTGTAGGCGAAAAAAACAATAACGATCGCTCAAGCTTAGGGCTTTCCTTAAACTTTTCTGCCAAGGCCAGCAGCGCAGCCACTCCGGTTGCATTATCGGCAGCGCCATTGTAAATGCTGTCGCCATCTATTTTTTCCCCGACTCCAAAATGATCCCAATGTGCTGAAAAAATGAGGAATTCATCGGCACGTTCGTTTCCGGTTATTTTTGCCAATACATTTCGGGATACTGATTTTTTAATTTCATTTTTTAAGGTCAGATTAAGTGTGGCTCCAAGAGAAACTGGTTTAAAACCAGGTTGTTTCGCTTTTTCAAATAATTCTTTAGAATCCTTTATTCCTGCCAAATTAAAGAGTTTATCAGCGGCTGGCCCTGAGACCCAACCTTCTAAAGCACAAAAATTCATGTTGTCATTTTCGGTTTGCAAAAAGAGTTTAGATTTAGACCAACTCGACCGCACGACGCTCCAGTCGTAGGCCGCAGGTTTAGTATCGTGAATGATCAACACGCCTTCTGCTCCTTTTCGGGCTGCTTCCTCAAATTTATAAGTCCATCGGCCATAATAGGTAACATCCTTTCCTCTAAACAAATCGGAATTATAAAATCCAGGGTCGTTAATCATGACCACCACTATTTTACCCTTGACATCGATGCCTTCATAATCATTCCAATGGTATTCGGGAGCATCAATTCCAAAACCTACAAATACCATTTCGACACCCTCTATTTTTTGGTCTTCAACCACTCGGCGTGTTCCCCCGACGATATCTGTTAAATAATCCAGTTCAATTTTAGCCTTACCTTTCGTAATAATTACCTTATCGTCCTTAAAACTGTTTTTTATTTCTACCATGGGAACGTCCTGAAAAAAACTATTGCCGTTTCCAGGCTCCAATCCTAGAGATTCAAAAGCTCCTTTCAAATAATTCAAAGTCCTATCTTCTCCTTCTGTAAATGGTTTTCGTCCCATTAATTCATCCGAAGCCAACGTGCTTAGCGCTTTTCTATAGGTTGCTTCTTCTTTTGCTCCAAATTCATCCGAATTGTTTTTCTTTTTGGGTTCTGTCTGACAACTACTCCATAGAAAAACGAGAAGTAGCAACGAAAGGAATTTTAACTTTTGCATGAGATAGATCTTTTAGTTCATAAATTGAACAGCTAATTTAACAAATCCGCAGAAGGTTAAATAAAAAAAAAATGGAATTAGTATGCGATGCATATCGATGATAGTCTTGTTTTTTAAATAATTTAGAAAAAAAACATGCTACGGCTATTAAAAAGCAGTCACCCCATTGCTGTGGATACGCAAAACACCTAGAATTTTTACGCGCCTCTCCCCCGTGTCTAGTCCGTGTCGAGTTCGTGTCCAATAAGAGTGTCCCGATCGTGCCCAAAATGCACTTCCCTCAGTAAGGTCTGCTTTTGTGGAACTTTGTGCCTACTTAGGGCAACTTTGCGTAAGAGTTTTTAGCATTTTAAAATCCATTAAAAAAGTTTCCCGCAGTTAGCGCAGATCTTCGCAAATTCTTGATGAGTTTAAACAACACCGATAGCGTTGGTGGATATTATCGATGGACTTCATCAGTTTTATATTTTCTTTAAAGAAGCTAGCCTATATCAGGACCTATAGTCTGCTTCGTGAAATGACCAGTACCCCCTGAGAATGCAAAAGGCCACTAATTCACGAATTAGTGGCCAAAACATTTATAGCAAGGCGTTTTATATTAACCTTCTATTTATAATGAATTATTCCTGGATATTGATTCCCGTATGCACTGGATAAGCTTGGGATATTGAGGCTGGCAAAGTACCATCTGCTCCAACTTCACCAAATATTATTTTAGCCGAAATATCATTGGCAACTTCCGAATTTTCATAAGCAACAACGATACTTTTCACCGCTTCCAAATTCGTTTCCTTCAAACTATACTGACTTGCAAATACGGTAAGAATGGTTTTATTATTTTTTGAAATGGTTTCAATCAGCTTTTTATCGGCTTCTGAAATAGCATTCGTTAATCGACTATTTTGGCGGTGGTATCCGATAATAATGCGGTCGTATTTTTTAATTTCTTCTAGCAGCTTTTCATTTGAAAGATTAGAGATGTCAGAAATCCTAACTCTCGACTTTAATGCTTTTACAAAAGCATCTGCTGAACCATTGCCTAGTTTGATAAACGCGATATTTTCCTTTACATTTTTATCTAACGGCAATTGATCGTCCAAATTCTGAATAACGGTCACAGCACTTGCAATCGCCTCATTGTATAATTTAGCATTGATAGGTTCATTCAAATCCTCGAAAAGCCCCTTTGTTTCAATAGGCTTAAAAGCATTCAAACCAGCATCAAACTTGGCTGCAAGGATTTTCTTTACGGAATGCGCTAAACGCGCTTCTGTAATCTCGTTTTGTTGGTAAGCTTCCATGATTTTTGAAATGGCCTTGGGTGCGTCTTCTGTAAAAAGAAGGACGTCATTCCCCGCCATAAAAGCGGCCAAATCGATATCGCCAGGTTGACCATAATCTGCGACACCTTTCATATTTAAGGCATCTGTAAAAATCAAGCCTCTAAAGCCTAACTTTTCTTTTAGCAATTCTGTAACTATAGGATAGGATAATGAAGATGGTAAACCTTCCTGGCTTTCCAAACTAGGCACGTTTAAATGGGCAACCATGACGCCGGCAATCCCCTTTCGAAAAAGTTTTTTATAAGGATAAAGTTCAACGGAATCAATACGCGATTCCGAAAAAGAAACCGTTGGCAGTGTTTTGTGCGAATCTGTACTCGTATCGCCATGTCCTGGAAAATGCTTGGCACAGGCCAACACTCCCGTGCTCTGCATGCCTTCTGTAAATGCTATTGCTTTTTCAGTGACGTTGAATTTATCTTCGCCAAAAGAGCGGACGCCAATCACAGGATTTATGGAGTTGGTGTTGATATCGACTACAGGCGCAAAATTGATATGAATTCCCATGCGATTGCAATCTTTCCCGATCTGCCTTCCGATTTGCTGAACGATAGCATTGTCCTTAATCGCACCAAGCGTCATATTATAAGGATATCTGGAGGTGCTGTCCAAACGCATGCTTAGACCCCATTCGCCATCAATCCCAATAAATAAAGGAACTTTTGAAATGGATTGGTAATGATTGGTCAGGTTTGCTTGGCGCACGGGTCCACCTTGAAAAAATATTAGGCCTCCAATATGGTTATCAGTGATAAGCTTTTGAATGGAATCGGTATGTGCACTGTTTCGGTTGGAATAGGTAGCAACCATAAATAATTGGCCAACTTTTTCCTCGAGTGTCATGTTATTATAGATGCTATCCGCCCATTTGGTTTGTGGGTCGATAGTGTCAGAATGTTTGGTGGGGATTTTAGCGCAAGAGGCCAATATAAGACTGGCAATAATGGCGGTAATAAAAATGTTTTTCATTATTAATTTAAATTTATTGTAATCCAATTAACATGGATTTAATTTTATAGTACGTCGTTTTGATAAGCTATGGTGGCCTTCTGAGTAATAATTTTCTTCATTTTTTTGTATTCTTAAAACTATTCTTTTGAACGTCTGTTTTTTTCTTATTCAACTTTTAGCTCGCTCACTTTCAGAGAATAACGATCTAAGTCTTTGTTCTTGATTCTATAAGCGAAGCGGTCTTAATTCTTTACTTCTACCTTATTGCTTTGAATTATAGGAATCAATAGCCTTTCGGATGCTTTTGTGTTCAGATAATAACTTTTCGGCCAATTCTTCCTCCACATTGAGTTCGTTCATGATCATTTGAACTGCTCTCGTAACGAGCTTTTTATTGGAAAGTTGCATGTCCACCATTTTATTACCTCTTACCCTTCCCAATTTGATCATGACGGTGGTGGAAATCATATTTAAGGCAAGTTTTTGTGCGGTGCCCGCTTTCATGCGGGTGCTTCCGGTAACAAACTCTGGTCCTACGACTAATTCCACAGGATAATCCACTTCCAAGGCTAATGGCGAATTTTTATTACAGGTAATACAGCCGGTAATAATCCCAAGTTTCCGGGCTTCCTTCACGCCGCCAATAACATAGGGCGTAGTGCCCGAAGCAGCGATCCCGATAAGGACATCATTTTTATTAATATGGTATTTCTGTAAGTCTTTCCAAGCCAGTTCCGTGTTGTCCTCGGCATTTTCCACAGCTTTCCTCAAGGCCACATCGCCACCTGCAATCAGACCAATGACCAAAGTATCTGGGACACCATAGGTTGGCGGACATTCTGAGGCATCCAAAATCCCCAAACGACCACTTGTTCCAGCACCGATATAAAACAGCCGTCCACCCTCTTTCATTTTGTCGTAGATGGCATCTACCAATTTCGTAATCGATGGAATAGCTTCTTCAAGGATGAGGGGCACTGTTTTGTCTTCTTTGTTCATATTTGAGAGCAGCTCAAACGTGTCCATTTTTTCTAAATCATTATAAGCTGAGGCTTGTTCAGTGGTGAGTTTATTTTCCATAATACGACATATGTTATCTAGTTTTAGATGCTTTTACTTTAATTATACGATTTCCTTACTCCTCTTTCTTACTACCAACAAACATATGACAGTAAGCAAGGCATTGACAAATATATTCATGAAGCCGAAGTCAAAATCAAACCATTCAATAAAAGAGTAGTTTAAAAAGTAGGTCACTATCGGCATCAACACACATATATACGGAACAGCGCTGTCATAGACTTTTACTTTGGTAAAAATACCTAAAATATACAATCCCAATAGGGGTCCATAAGTATATCCAGCCACTTTGAATATGGTTGAAATGACATCGCCCTTACTATGTGAAAACAGCATAATGATTATAAAAATGAATGCTGAAAACCCAAACAGGGTGCGATTTTTTAACTGTAATCTTTTCTCTAAACTCTTATTTTGGATGTTTAAAAAATCATGGGTAAAGGAGGTTGTTAGCGCTGTTATCGCCGAATCTGCACTCGAAAATGAAGCTGCCGTGATTCCTAAGATAAAACTGACGCCGGCAATAACCCCAAAATGGTTTAAGGATAGCATAGGAAACAAATTATCGGTATTAATGAGTTTCCCGTTTTCCATACCCAATTGGACACCAAATTTTTCAGCATACATATACAACATGACCCCTAAGCCTAAAAACAAAAATTGGGCAACCGCCAAAAATATGCTAAACGTAAGGATGTTTTTTTGGGCTTCTTTCTTGTTTTTGCAGGTCAGTGTTTTTTGCATCATATTTTGATCGAGACCAACCATAGCCACTGCAATTAAGATCCCTGAAATAAATTGCTTAAAGAAGTTGTTTCCCGAATGCACATCCCAGTCAAAGATTTTAAAATACTCGTGACTGGTAACCGAGCTGACCGTTTCGGCAAAAGTCAAATTCAAGGAATTCTTGACCACATAAATGGTCACTAATACCGCCGACAATAAAAAGAAGGTCTGTAAGGTATCGGTCCACACAATGGTTTTTATCCCAGATTTATGGGTGTATAACCAAATGAGCGCCAGCATAAGAATGACCGTTACGAAAAAAGGAATTTGAAACGCATCAAAAACGGCATACTGCAAAATTTTTGCGGCCAGCATCAATCTTAACGCTGCTCCAAAGGATTGTGAAATCAAAAAGAACAGAGAACCAGTTTTGTAAGTTTTAATGCCAAATCGGGTTTCTAAATAGGTGTAAATAGATACGAGTCTTAAATCGTAATAAATTGGAACCAAAACATAGGTGATAAAAACATAGCCTACGATGTTGCCAAAAACGAACTGTAAATAGTAAAAATAGTTATTCCCCACCATTCCAGGGATGGACACGAACGTAACCCCAGAAAGCACGGCACCTATCATCCCAAAAGCAACAATTTGCCAAGGTGATTTTCGATCTCCTGTATAATAGGATTCGTCACTGGAGTTTTTTGAAACGAAGTGTGAAATCAGCAGTAAAACCCCAAAATATAGGGCTATGATGATTAGAATTAAGGTTGCGCTCATGGGTATTGTTGGTTATATTTTCTTAAATCCATAATTTCGGATTTAAGGGTTAGTTTGTTTTTTGGATGGGATTAAACGCTGAAGGTGGACACATCTAAAACACATGCACTCCTATGAAATTCACTTCCGGCGCCAATTCCGTTGGTTAATGAGGATAAAAGTAATAAAATATTACACAAACACGCACTTATTTTGCGAAATGCTGCACGTTTGTTGGAATTAACTCGAACAATGCGGGTTTAACCTTAAAAAACAGGTATAAGAAGCTATATTTTGATGAAGATTTTCTTTCTGTACAGGATATAGCATATGAACCAAAACACAATAATATGACTTATGGCAAACAGTAAAGAGCCATTCATGTTACCGAATGTAGGTGCAAACACTTTAGTGAATAAGTAATTATAAAAAGAAATCGGACTCGAACTTCCCTCGACCGGTATTTTGATCAGGTAGCTGATGGTCTTTGCATAGAGTCCTGAAAACACAAAAATAAATAACGGATTAGAGCCAAAATGAACAAATGGTTTTGACCAAGTGCTATACTTTTTATAGTCAATAATAAAAATTAAAAGCGTTAAAAATAGTGTTCCCAATCCTGCAGTATATAAAACGTAAGAACTGGTCCATAAAGGTTTGTTGAGTGGAAATACCAATGCCCAAACACCACCCAATGCCACCATGGCAACCCCATAAATCAATAACTTTTTCATTTTTAAGGCAATCGATTTCTCGATGTCAATTACCTGACCAATAAGGTAACCAATAATCACGGTACCAATGGCAGGAATAGAAGACAGCAAGCCTTCTGGATCAAAGGGAATTCCAAATCCCTTGTAAATATGGTTCTCTCCCAGAAGGAAGAAATCAAAACGTCTGACCACGTTCTCCTCCAAACTATAGGGCTCTGAGGCTGCTCCAAAATACAAGAGCGCCCAATAGCCCAATAAAATAACGGCCAGAATGATTAATAATTTTTGTCTTTTTAAAGCTAGGCAAAGCAGGGCGCCAACGCCGTAAGCCAAAGCAATACGCTGTAAAACCCCCATGATCCGGACCTTTTCAAAATTAAAATAAGGATATAAATTCAGTAAGAGGCCTATTAAAAATATGATGAGGGTTCTCTTCATTATTTTGGAAGCGGCTACTTTTGATAAGCTGGTGCCGTATTTTTTAAACGAAAAATAAACCGACATGCCCACTATAAAAAGAAAAAAGGGAAATACTAAATCGGTAGGTGTGCAGCCGTGCCAAGCGGCATGTTTCAATGGTGGGTAAATAAAACTCCAACTTCCTGGAGTATTGACAAGGATCATCAATGCAATGGTCATGCCTCTTAAAACGTCCAGTGAAATTAATCTTTTAGAAGTATCCATAATATTATTATTATTTATCGCGATTTTCGAACAGTTATCGTCAAATATATAATATTTTAGCTCATTGTGCGGGATTGAGCAGTAAAACACGCAAAGTTTTGCTTATATTTAAAAAACATTCGCATAAAGATATTGGCTTAATTGGGAAAAGAAAATTGATATGAAAAAAAAAGAGCGTCAGAAAAAAATAGTTGATGAAGTAAGCATTAACCGAAAAGTCAGTTCAAGTTTTTTGTCTGAAAAATTAAAGGTTTCAGAAGACACCATAAGAAGAGATATAAAGGAATTGGATGAACAGGCTTTATTGACTAAAGTCCATGGCGGTGCCATTTCAACCATCCAAAAACTCTATCACTATAATGAAGATGTCATTTACAATCGAGAGAACAAAGTGCGCATCGCCCTAAAAGCCATCACCTTAATTGAAGACAGCATGGTCATCATCATGAGTGGCGGAACGACCAATTTAATGCTTGCCAAATTATTGCCTAATACGCTGAAAGCTACCATATACACCTACAGTTTGCCAATTGCGATGCAGTTAACCGAGCATCCCTTAATTGAAACCATATTTATTGGGGGCAAAATTCACCGAAGCTCGATGGTTACCACAGGCATTGATGTGATTCAATACTTATCAAATTTAAGGGTCGATATTGCTTTTATAGGCGTTAGTGCGCTGAGTATCAAACAAGGCATCACTGACGAGGGTTACGAAGTCTCACTCATTAAAAAGGCGATGATCAACGCCTCAGAACGCGTGGTGTATTTAGCAACCTTTAATAAACTGGACTCCATCCTCAATTATGATGTTTGTAGTTTTAATGAAATTGACACCGTGGTGACCGATTATGAACTTGACGATCCTATGCTTAAAAATTACAAGGACGCTGGCTTAAATTTGGTTTAGCCGTTTTCCATAACTCTAATTATAAGCGATACTAATTTTTGTTTGCTAAATTTTAAAATATCCCATCAATGAAAAAAATACATACACTAATTACCATAATTGCTGCAACCTGCCTAATCTTGTCATGTGCGAGTAACCCCTATGCGCCCACTAATAAAGTTTATAAAAAACAGACCAAAGTACTTTCTAAAGAATTAAAACATATCCCACCTCCTCATCCAGGCACGGCAAGTACTTTAAATTATGCTGAAAACTGGGTCGGCACTACTAATTTTAATTTGAGAAGACCCAATATTGTAGTTATTCACCATACGGCGCAAGATTCGGTGGGGCAAACCCTTAAAACCTTTACTTTAGAAAGAACTCAGGTCAGTGCGCATTATGTTATTGGAAAGAATGGCGAAATATACCATATGCTCAATGATCTCTACCGTGCTTGGCATGGCGGAAATAGCCAATGGGGCTCCAATACAGACTTAAACTCCTCCTCTATTGGCATAGAACTGGACAATAATGGTTTTGACGAATTTTCGCCACTTCAGATCCAGAGTTTAATGAACTTATTAAAAGATTTGAAAGAAAAATATAAAATTCCAGCAGCCAACTTTATCGGCCATTCTGATATTGCGCCCACCAGAAAGAATGATCCCAACAGGACTTTTCCTTGGAAAGCATTAGCGAAGGAAGGCTACGGATTATGGTATGACGAAATTCCTGTAGTCGATGTTCCATTTTTAGAGGACATCACGCTGTTGGACATCATAATTCCTCAGGAAATCAACATAGCAATTAACGACTCTAGTGTGGTTACCAAAACAGAAATCCCAGAATTAGCGCCCTTATTAGATGTAAGTCCAAGGGTTGCTCTTAAGATTATTGGTTATAATGTCAGCGATTTGCCGGCGGCTATCAAAGCGTTTAAACTTCATTTTATTCAAACGGAAGTCGATTCAACACTAACAGATTATGATTTAAGGGTGCTGAATAATCTTTACAAGAAGTATTTGTAAGTATAGCGGTCCAATTGAAATAAGCTATTTCTATTTGGTGGCCATTTTATGTTTTGGAGCGCTTCTGATGGCCAGATTGAGAATGGGGTTTAACAGTCTTTACAAGTTCCGGTTAAAACACAATTTACATTTTCAACAAGGTATTCCTTAGGAATTGAAAAATTAACTTCTACTGGCAAGCATTCGATGGTATCACATTTAACACATTTAAAATGAAAGTGTTGTTCTGACAAGACGGCCTCATCATGTTTTTCCCATAAAGCAAAATACTGTTTGCCATCTTCAGCAACAACTCGATGCAAAATGCCATCGTCACAAAAACGATTTAAGACCCTGTAGATGGTGGCTCTATTGATATCAATATCGATTTGGTCCTCAATCGCATCCTGGCTCATGCCTTTACCTGCCTTAATTAAAACATCTAAAACGGCTTCTTTGGTGGGTGTATTTCTTCTTTTCATTGCCTAATGCGATTAGTTCGCAATAAATTATTGCGATTGTGTTGCAATATACGAAATATGGCTTATGTTTGCAACACAATCTAATGCGACCTACTTGCATTTGAATGTCTGTTTCAAGAAATTCGGAACACGACAAGAGTGAAATTACTAGTAAAATTATAACAAACACATGAAAATTAAAAGCAACACTATAGATATCATAGCACTTTCAAGTTCACTTATTTGTGCCATACATTGTGCTGCAGTACCATTAATATTGTCATTTTCATCCTTGAGTAATTTGCATTTTTTCGGAAACCCTTATATTGAATGGTCGTTTATAAGTTTGGGTTTTGTGTTTTTGGTGACTTCTCTTTGGCCTAGCTATAAAAAAGTTCATCGTAGAGCAAAGCCTTTAGTATATGCTATTTTAGGATTTTTATTTTTTGCGTTAGGCCGACTTAACTTAACGGAGTTATGGGAGATATTCAATACCGTTATAGGTGGAATTATGCTGGCCCTAGCCCATTATTTAAACTGGAAATTATTGCAGTTTCAAGAGAGTCAAAAGGCCTGATTTTTCTGGCGATGTTTTATTTTCAAAAAAATGATGCAAAGCTTGGCTCATAGGTTCCTGTAAATCGGTTTAAGCTGAAAATGTAACTTTTGAATTAATTAATCCCCTAAGACAAATATATAATTTTGGAAATTTTCTAATTTCAAAAGCTCCTGATTATAACGAGGAAGTTTTTTAACTTGGCATTCTGAAGATTTAAGAAATCAGCCAATCTTTGGAATTAACAATAGTTCAATCCAGTCTTTAGTCGGCCGATTTTTTGAAGAATTCAAAATTGGTAACCCACATAAGTTGTGCAATATAAAAATAACGTAAATCTTTTTGGTCATTTCTTACCGAAACTTGAAGCAGATAGCCCAATTCAAGTTTTCCCATTTTACCCATATTATAGCCAACACCCAAATAAGTCCAATTATCGCTATAAGTTGTATGTTTTGCGCCAGTCAAATTAAAATAAAACTCATTATAAGCATTTAAATAAAATTCCTTTTCATCTAATGTCTTTCCTTGCAAAGGCATATTATACCCGAGCTGATATCTTGTCCTGGTGGAAAAAGGATAGGTTTTGGTTGCTTTATTTTCTATAAATCGCTCCTCCAACCTAAGCCTTTGTGTCAGTCGGCCTTTGCCAAGTGGAAGAGACAATACCACTTGTTGCCAAAGTCGATGCTCGTTAAAAAAGTTACGATTAAATGGATTATTCCTCTGATAGGTATAACTGGCCGCAAAGTTCCAATTGGCATCCAAGACATAAATAACACTTGGCTGAATGTACAAATTCAAGTCGGTTGCAGGATATTCAACACCGGCTTCTTTGACGGAAAAGGGCTCAATGGTTGTCGCTATGAAGAAATTGTAATTAAATTTATCACTAATTCTTCCTGTTTGACTCCAGACTGGAAAAACACCTTCAAAACTGAGATTCTGTGCTTGAAACTGATTTGACATGAGCAAAAGAGCCCCTATAAATAATAACCTTTTCATCGGTTAAAATTGAGTATTGATGGGCTGAAATATTAACTCGTCATACTTTGTGAAATTTCCATTTCTATCAAAATAGACTTCATAGTAGTCCCCCGAATGCCGAACTTCAATTTTATAAACGCTACCTTCTGTATTGGGATTGACCTCTTGGGAATTAACAATTTTAAAGCGTGGATATTTGCCAGATAAATAGTTATTGATATTTACCTGAACACTGTCCGGTAAACCATCGAATTTCAAGTCAACTTCTTCTTTTAAAAAATCCCCTTGATCTGAAAAACTCAAGGTATATTTTCGGTTTTCGAACTCAAAATCAGCTTCAATGGTCTTCAAATCGCCGTTCTTTTCCTCATAAAATCGGGTCTTTAAATTTTGACCTTAATTTTTATCCAGATAAGCTTTAATTTTTGGACCGATTTCTTTTTGACGGATGCCACTATCTCGATTTTGTCCTGATATTGTTAGAGTAAAGAAAATCAGCAGGCATAGAAGATTGAATTTTGCCATAAGTGAAAAATTTTATATGATTATAAAATAGACCCACTGTTTCATCCTTTAGGAAGTAGCGGCATATAGGAATATCTCTGTGATTGTGTACTAAAGTTAAGGAAATAAAGTCTTGATTTTAAGAAAGTCAATGGTTTATTTTGCGATTATATTTAAATTTATTCCGTGAAATAAAAAGTATGTTATCGCTTTTAAATTAGATATGAGAGGTTGCCTATAGCCTATAGTTTCTTCCTGTTGACAGTAAGGTAATTAATGGAAACAGAATAAAAGGTCCATCAACTTAAATAGTTGTTTCATTATCAATCTAATAATTTTCACCGACCGTAGAATATTAGGTAACTTTGAAGAATAATGTTAGAAAGACTAATTTATTAAAGGTTAGAAATCTTCAGGTTTAGAAGATGTCTATCTACAACATTGAAGCGTGCTTTTTAATACACTACTCAAGATATTTATAAAATTTTAGTTATTTAAATTGAGTCTCATCCTAAATTTCCGAAATATGGATTACCAACAAGAATCAACTAATCACGATATATCGCTATCCATTCCGATTAAAATTAGTTTTACCGCCTTAAAAAACTACTTAAATAAAGAGTTTGTGGGTACAACCATCAGTAGACCTAATTCTAATGGAAAAACCGTCAATTACTTTAAGATCCTCGACATTGATATTGAACAAACCGATATCGAAAAGTATAATATAGAATTGATGGTTAAACTAGAAACGCTAACCACTTTTTACAATAAGCGAGAATTAGATATTTCAGTTCTAACATTTGTAAACCTGGATGTTGGGTCTCAAAAAATTTATATTGATACTTATAAAATTGATAGTAAAGGAAAAAGTTGGTTTGCTAATCAACTGTTGAAATCCCTAATCAATACCTTTATTTATCATAAAATAATCAAAAATCTTAGTATTGAATTATTGCCAATAATAAAGAAAAACATGCTTCTATTAAATGAAAAGCTCGCTTCCAAAATTGAAGTAAAAAGTGGCATTTCGATTTTAGGATGCTTGGAAAATGTCACTATTGCTCATTTTGAGATAAAACAAAATGATATTTGGGTAATCATTAATATAAATGGTTGGGGTATCATTGACGTAGAAAGCCTGGATTTTTAAAGAACATTAGATTTTATAAACTCCAAATTACGCCTCACCTTAACAACGCCGTTGTTAGTGCTTTCCACCAACAATTTTCACGAGATATTATATAAAAATTGGATTTTCAGAATAAAAGTGATGTTTGAAAATCCAATCATTTTTACGCTTGTTCTTTGGATATAATATCAACCAAAATGTAGGTTACAGAATAAGGTTCTGGCTGAATTACTTTTATGACGGTCAGCTTGTAGGTATAACCTTCTTCGTAATTAAATCCCTCTATTCCTAACAGCGGTTTCATTTTGTTCTCTCCATTTTCCTTGACCAATAAGCCTTTTTGAGGTTTATTTTTTGAAAGTGAAATAAATTCAACCTTAGTTGGGCCAACTTCCATTTCAATCTGGAATTCATTATTTTGAGTAATAACTTTTTTCTTGGAAAGGGTTTTTACAAACTCAAACTCGATTGAAGAGCCATCTTGTGGCGGATTTTTTAAGAATATTTTTCTTGCTTCGATTTTGTATTCATAGCCCTTTTCATATTCCAAATTATCGTAAATAGATTGGCCACTTGTGAGCAGTCTTTTTTCTTGATTATCGCTCTCTGAAAACATTAAAAATTCACCATAGACATTATCAGACATAAAGTAAACATTATAACCGGTTTCTGGATACACAGTCATTTCAACTGTTATTTGTGCATCTCCATCATCGCTTTTTGAACAACTGGAAAGAAATGGGATCGAAATGGCTAAACACAGAAATAAATTTAATTTAATAATTTTCCTCATTTTGTTGGTTTTTAAAGATTAGTTTAATCTTTAGATGCTGAATACTATGAAAGGTTGCGTTACATACAACGAATTGCCATTTCTACAACTGCAAACCTATCAGAAAGTATCGAAAATCTTAAAAAAACGATTATTGTCAAGTAGGTAATTATCCGAATGGAAGGACGTTTGCTATGCCATTGTCCGTGTTTTCCACCAACAATTTTCACTTAACCTAAAAAAACCATAACTTTTGCCTTACATTGATTTGACGGAGCAGGATTAGCTTTGTTGATCCTGAGATGAGGTCGTTGCTCATTAAAAGCCAAAACCGCGAAAAGCTGTTTTCACGGCTTTTTTCATTTGTTTGCTTTTGCTCAACTGCGTTGGCAACGCCACAAATGAAAAAAGCCTACAAAATCTATGATTTTGTAGGCTTTTGCTGGTCGGGGTGGCAGGATTCGAACCTGCGACCTCCGCGTCCCAAACGCGGCGCGATAACCGGGCTACGCTACACCCCGAAATCAACTACAAGAGTTGAATTTCTTTTTAAACTTGCTATCCGGTATATTTAGCAAATCTTGCGGAGAGACAGGGACTCGAACCCTGGCGACAGTTACCCGTCGACAGATTAGCAATCTGCTCCATTACCGCTCTGGCACCTCTCCGTTTAAATAAAGAACTTGTTGTTCTGAATTCGGATGCAAATGTAGTACATCATTTCAAAGATTACAACTAATTTGTAAACTATTTCTTCCCATTTTTTTATTCTGGATACTCTATCCTGAGATGGAAGATGTTAGCTAATTTATTTTTTAAAATTTTCTTGATAGATTCGATCTCTTTAAAGGTAATATTCGCATTTAAAAACTGTCCGTCCTCCATTTGCTTGTTAATAATGTTCTCCACAAAATGATTGATTTTGGTGGATGATGGATCTTTTAAGCTTTTTGAAGCAGCTTCAACGCTATCGCACATCATTAAAATTGCTGTTTCCTTACTGAAAGGTTTTGGGCCGGCATATCTAAAATCTGCAGCATTGGCAGCAATATCAATTTCCTTTTCTTTCATATAGAAATAATATACCATCGTCGTGCCGTGATGCGTCCTGATAAAATCGATGACCCGATCGGGCAAATTATTGCGCTTTCCTATTTCAATGCCATCCAGAACATGGTCGAAAATAATTTGAGTGCTTTCCTGTGCCGACAATTCATCGTGAGGATTAATTCCGGTAGATTGATTTTCGATAAAATAGGTCGGATTTTTCATCTTCCCAATATCATGGTATAACGCTCCTACCCTAACCAACATGGCGTTGGCTCCTATTTCATTGGCACAGGCTTCGGCTAAATTGGCAACGTTTAAGCTGTGATGAAACGTTCCGGGCGCCTTATTCGCCAATTCCTTTAATAGCTTGCCATTGGTATCTGAAAGCTCTAACAAGGATACATCTGAAACCAATCCAAATAACTTTTCATAGATATAAATCAACGGCTGTACAAACAAAGTGGCTAATCCGCAGAGAATAAAAATTCCGAAGGCCTCAAAATTGAGATTGACGATACTGCCTTCATGAATGACGAAAAAAGCGAAATAGGTAATGATATATATGCCCGTAATCTGTCCCACCGAAATAAATAAATTAGCACGTTTATACAATTCAGAAACCGTCAGAATGGTTACAATCCCAGCAATGATCTGTAAAAACATATACTCGTAACTGTTGGGCACAACAAACCCTAATAAAAGCACCGTCAATACATGTGAGAACAATCCTAATCGCGCATCAAAAAAGGCTTTTAATACTAATGGAAGGACACAAAGCGGCACCACATATACGTATCTGGCATTATAACTCACAATAAGTGTGGTTAACAACACCATCAAAAGAATATTGAAAAATATAAAAGTGACCTTGGTATTATCCAAAAACACTTCTATCCTATATTTTCTTAAAAAAAGAAGCAGCATCAATAAGGTTAATGCCACTAAAATTGAGTAGGAAATGACCACCCAAGTGTAATTGGAAGAACTCCAAACCTGAGATTCGTATTCCGATTCCAACGATTTTAAAACGTCATATTTATGACCTTCCACCAGCTCGCCTTTAGCGATAATCAGCGTTTCTCGTTCAACATTGCCATGTGTAGTCGATATTTTATTCAACTCTTCATCCAATGCGTTTTTTGTCATGGACTTATTGACTTTCAAATTGGGTTCAATCAAATCAAAAAACAGGGACACAAATACCGAACTAAAATTCGAATTTCCTTTTTCTTCAAGTTGCTTTTCCAAGAGTTTTCGAAAGGCGTCTATTTTAGCAAGTTCTGAATAGGTCGTAGAAGCTATCTGATTCTGGCCATCCAAAATCACCACATTCTTATCATTGGGATAATTGTAGTCCTCTTCTAAAACACCATTTTTATAAATCTCGTTAAGTACCGTTTTACCGATTTTGTACAACTCCGTTTTTTTACGACCCAAGGAATCATTAAAGGTAGCATTGAACTTCTTGTTGTAATCGTCATATACAAAATCCTTGACTTCCTCGGTAATATCAAAATAAATGGCACTATTTTCAATAATGGCCGATTTCTCCTTTTCTAACTCTTCTGGCGATTTTTGAATAGCAAAGTCGAATGGCGCATACAGATTTTCAGATTGCCAGGGTTTGTTTTTATCAAAATTGTATTTGAACTTTCCACTTTTAGGAAAGAGGTAAACAATTAGAAACGTTGTCCCAATAAATAGGATAATTTTGTAAATAAGTGAATGATTCTTGTACCACTTGTTTATAATATTTTTCATCAAAATCTTATCAATTCTCCTTCAAAAGTAGTAAAATATAAAAGCATTTGTCGGTTTAACCTTAGGTTTCGTCCCAAAATCAATTAAAAAATGTTTAATTTTGCACCAATCAAATTAAAACCCATTAGAAATGAGCAAAGAAGTCGTTATTGTGTCTGCAGCTAGAACTCCAATCGGTAGTTTTTTAGGAGCCTTATCTACAATTCCTGCTCCAAAATTAGGAGCTATAGCCATAAAAGGTGCCTTGGATAAGATCAATCTTAATCCAGGATTGGTGCAAGAAGTGATAATGGGCAATGTGGTACAAGCAGGAGCTGGACAAGCGCCTGCACGTCAAGCCGCTATTTATGCTGGGATTCCGGATACTGTACCTTGTACAACGGTCAATAAAGTATGTGCTTCAGGAATGAAGGCAGTCATGCAAGCAGCGCAAGCGATTGCTTTGGGCGATGCTGATATTATTGTTGCTGGAGGTATGGAAAACATGAGTTTGATTCCTCATTATTTTCACGCGCGTACGGGAACAAAATTTGGCCCGGCAACATTGATTGATGGGATGCAAAAAGATGGCTTGGTTGATGCCTACGATGACAATGCTATGGGGGTTTGTGCTGATGCTTGTGCAACAGAATATGAATTCAGTAGAGAAGATCAGGATGCTTTTGCTGTCCAATCTTATAAACGATCTGCAGCCGCTTGGGATGCCGGAAAATTTGATAATGAAATTGTACCTGTAGAAGTGCCTCAGCGTCGTGGAGATGCTGTGATTGTTTCTAAAGATGAAGAATACACGAATGTAAGCCTGGATAAAATACCTTCATTAAGACCTGCTTTTACAAAAGACGGAACCGTAACTGCTGCAAACGCTTCGACCATAAATGATGGCGCAGGTGCCGTAGTTTTAATGAGTAGAGAAAAAGCAGAGGCTTTAGGTTTAAAACCTTTGGCCATAATAAAAGGATATGCTGATGCCGCACATGAGCCAAAATGGTTTACTACGGCGCCGGCCTTAGCTTTACCTAAAGCGTTGGATAAAGCTGGTATTTCAATAAAAGATGTGGACTTTTTTGAATTCAATGAAGCTTTTTCTGTTGTTGGATTGGCAAATATGAAAATTTTAGGTCTGAATGATCGTAATGTCAACGTTAACGGAGGCGCGGTTTCTTTAGGTCATCCATTGGGTTGTTCAGGGGTTCGGATTATCATTACCTTGATCAATGTATTGGAACAGAACAACGCTAAAATTGGAGCAGCAGCTATTTGTAATGGTGGCGGAGGTGCTTCAGCAATTGTGATTGAACGTGCATAATATTATTAATTCTATATTTTCAATACTTATTTCCACTCCAACTCATAACGATTACTTCATCCTTAATAAAAATTAGTCAATAGACAATCTCCATCGATGACCTACGGAATTGCCAATTTAAGCATTGTCTCTTTAAGAGTTGAACCTTTGGATACAACCGAACTCCTTTCGCAAGTATTATATGGCGATGTTTTTAAAGTCATTGAAAGACGAAAAAAATGGAGTAAAATCCGTTTGGAATTTGACCGCTGCGAAGGTTGGATTGACAATAACCAATATCTTGAAATTCCGGAATCAGATTATAATTCATTAATAGACTGTGCGCAAAGACTTTCGGCCGATTTGATTGAATTTATACAAGATGCCAATGACGAATTATTAACCATTCCACTGGGATCTTCCTTAGCCGCTTTAAATTTTCTTAACCACTCCTTTGATGGGAATTGTATTTCAGGCGTTCAGCCAAAATCAAACCTAATAAATACTGCTTTTATGTATCGCAATGCGCCTTATTTATGGGGAGGCAAAACGCCCTTTGGAATTGATGCGGCAGGATTTACGCAAATGGTTTATAAATTGAATGGCTACGAACTGTTTCGTGCTGTGGAACAACAGGCAAAACAAGGAGAAGCTTTAAGTTTTATTGAAGAAAGTGAAGCAGGGGATTTGGCTTTTTTTGATAATAATGAAGGACAGATTGTGCATGTCGGGATCATTATGCCTGACAATTACATCATCCACGCCCATGGAAAAGTTAGAATTGATCGATTGGATCATTCTGGAATATACAACAGTGATGTCAAAATGCATACCCATAAACTCAGGGTCATAAAAAAAGTAATATAAAAAAAATGCTATCCCAAAAGAGATAGCATTTTTTTATTGAATCCATCGGTACAATTATTTTTGACCGCTTTCCAAAGCTTCAACTTTGGCTTTCATTTCTTTATATTTTGCAGTTTCACCAATAGCGCTATAGATATTCACCAAGGTTTTTGCTGCTTGCAAATCTGTAGGTCTTAACTTAAGCGTTGTTTCCAAATATGGAATCGCATCGGTATAAAGTTTAGTTCTTTCAGCTTTAAGTTGATCGTACTTTTTGTTGTCAGCAGCTGAACTACCAAGCGCATTCATTTTTTCAATAATATCTTGCTCTTGACTTAAGATTAATACGGCCATATTATTATATACATCCGTATAATCAGGCTTTAATTCGATTGCTTTTTCATAATAGCCTTTAGCTTCTTGGGTTTCGCCGGCCTCAGCTGCTACGATACCCAAGTTAAATAACAATTCTGGATTGTTTGGATCCTTTACCAAAGCTTCTTGGATCAGACTTTTAAATTCCTCTCTGTTGCCCATTTTCAATTGCATGTTAGCTTCAGAAATAATCAAAGAAGAATCATCAGGATTCGCTTTCCTTGCGTCTTTCATCGCTGCTACAGCTTTCTCGTTATCTCCTTGGTTCATGTATATCAAGGCAACGTTTCTAACAATTTCTCCTTTTTTAGAAGCTGATTTTTTAGCCTGTGGCTTAATATGCGTTCCAGCTTTAACAGAAATATCCATCAAACTCTTTGAAGGAAATGATTCTTCTTCGTTTGTAGTCTTATTAATGGCTACATATTCCGTTTCAACCCCATTATATCCAAGATTTTTAAGCTCTTCATAATATTTCAAAGCTACTGGGTAATCCTCACCATTTACCGCTGTTGCAGCTGCATAATAAAGATACAAGGTGTCTTTTGTTGACATTCTGTAGGCTTTTTCAAATCCGGCAGAAGAAGCTGTAAAGTTTTTGCTTTCTAAAGCTTCATTTGCTTTGGTCAAGAAAGAAGTCAGCATGCCTTGTTTAATTTCCTGAACGTTTTTAGAATACTTTCCATTCTTTCCTTCAGTCTTTTCCACCATATCCAAACTTTGGATGGCCGTATCCATATCAGCACCTGATCCCGTACCGTTGGCATAATACGCTTGTCCTTTTAAAAAGTAGAACTGAGCCTTCATTTTGTCGTCTGCATTTCCAATTAAGGACTCTGCAGAATTAATTGCAGATTTAGCCTCTGCGTAGTTACTTTTCTTTAAGGCTTTTTCAGCGTCCTTCAATTCGTTCTTTTGTGCAAAAGAAAA
Organism: Gelidibacter sp.; assembly: GCF_053579655.1. Taxonomy (NCBI): domain Bacteria; kingdom Pseudomonadati; phylum Bacteroidota; class Flavobacteriia; order Flavobacteriales; family Flavobacteriaceae; genus Gelidibacter; species Gelidibacter sp. The sequence continues at coordinate 148,038 of NZ_JBMDWE010000001.1, forward strand.
CGAACCTACTAAAAGTGCCAAAGCGACGATCGTTTGTTTTTTCATTTTTAGTTATTTTAAGTATTTAGTGTTAATTATTATTTTCGTCTTCTAAGTTATCAAGAGTTGTGCCGTCTTCGTTAGAAGGCTCATTGTCAACAGATTCATTTAAATCGTTTTCAAGTAGCTCAACTTCTTCCTCTTCTTCACTCATTACTTTTGCAACTGCGGCAATAGAATCATTGCCTTTCAAATTGATTAATTTCACGCCTTGAGTAGCTCTTCCCATGACACGAAGATTTTTTACTGCCAAACGAATAGCTATCCCAGACTTGTTAATAATCATTAAATCATCGTCATCACTTACCGATTTGATGGCCACCAAACTACCTGTTTTTTCAGTAATAGAAATGGTTTTCACACCTTTTCCACCTCTGTTGGTAATTCGATAAACTTCGACACCATCTTCTGGATCATCAATATAAGTACGTTTACCAAAACCATTTTCAGAAACTACCAATACAGATTCTTCCATTGGATTTTCAATAGTCACCATACCAATGACTTCGTCTTTATCATGTGCCAATCGAATACCTCTTACACCAGAAGCACTTCTTCCCATCGGACGTGTTTTAGCTTCCTCAAAACGAATCGCTTTACCAGATTTTAGAGCCAACATCACCTGACTGTTACCAGTGGTTAATTTCGCTTCTAGTAAAATATCATCGTCCTTAATAGTAATGGCATTAATACCATTGGTTCTTGGACGCGAATATTGCTCTAAAGATGTTTTCTTAACCTGACCGTTTTTAGTTGCCATAATGACATAATGGCTATTGATATACTCTTCGTTCTTCAGGTCTTGAGTACAAATAAACGCTTTTACTTTATCATCCTGTTCAATATTAATCAAGTTTTGGATCGCTCGACCTTTTGAGGTTTTGCTACCTTCAGGAATTTCATAAACACGCATCCAGAAACATTTACCTTTTTGAGTAAAGAACAGCATGTACTGGTGATTGGTTCCAACAAACAAATGCTCCAAGAAATCCTCATTACGGGTGGTAGATGCTTTCTGACCTACTCCTCCTCTATTCTGAGTTTTATATTCGGTCAATGACGTACGTTTAATATAACCCGCATGTGAAATGGTAATGACCACTTGCTCATCAGGAATCATATCCTCAATGCTCAAGTCGCCACCTGCATATTCAATGACTGAACGACGCTCATCGCCATACTTATCTTTAACAACAGCCAACTCATCCTTGATGATTTGCATACGACGTTCTTCTTTATCAAGAATATCTTTCAAATCTTCAATGGTTTTCATCAACTCATCATATTCAGAACGTAATTTGTCTTGCTCTAAACCAGTTAATTGACGCAAACGCATCTCCACAATAGCTTTCGCTTGTATTTCAGAAAGTGCAAAACGTTCAATCAACTTCTCGCGTGCTTCATCAGCATTCGATGAGGAACGGATTAATGCAATAACTTCATCAATATTATCTGAAGCAATGATTAATCCTTCTAAAATGTGGGCGCGTTCTTCTGCTTTGCGAAGTTCATAGATAGTCCTTCTTATTACAACCTCATGTCTATGCTCAACAAAATGATGAATCATATCCTTTAAGTTCAACAATTCTGGACGACCTTTCACAAGCGCGATATTGTTAACACTAAAAGACGACTGTAACGCAGTGTACTTATATAAGGTGTTCAAAACGATATTAGGAATCGCATCGCGCTTCAACACGTAAACAATACGCATCCCGTTTCTATCGGATTCATCACGAATCATGGAAATCCCGTCAATTTTCTTTTCATTGACTAAATCAGCCGTTTTCTTGATCATCTCGGCCTTATTGACTTGGTATGGGATTTCAGTGACGATGATCGTCTCTCTCCCTTGAACCTCTTCAATAACTGCTTTTGCTCTCATCACAACTCTACCACGACCTGTTTTAAAAGCCTCTCTTACGCCATCATAACCATAAATTATTCCTCCAGTAGGAAAATCTGGAGCTTTAATATGTGTTATCAACTCGTCAATATCGATATCACGATTATCAATATAAGCGATGATGCCATCAACTACTTCACTTAAATTATGAGGAGGCATATTCGTCGCCATACCCACTGCAATACCAGAAGCTCCATTAACTAAAAGTCCAGGAATACGTGTAGGCAAAACGGTTGGTTCTTGTAAAGTATCGTCAAAATTGAGTCGATGATCAACAGTTTCCTTATCAATGTCTGCCAACATGTCTTCAGAAATTTTACGCATTCGCGCTTCTGTATAACGCATTGCTGCAGGGCTATCACCATCAATGGAACCAAAGTTACCTTGTCCGTCCACTAACATATAGCGTAAACTCCAATCTTGAGCCATACGAACCATGGCGTCGTAAACGGAGGTATCACCATGTGGATGGTATTTACCGAGTACTTCACCAACAATTCTTGCTGATTTTTTATGAGCCGTGTTTGCTCTAATTCCTAGTTCATGCATGCCAAAAAGCACACGTCTGTGCACTGGTTTTAGACCATCCCTAACATCTGGTAAAGCACGTGACACAATGACTGACATTGAGTAATCAATGTAAGCCGATTTCATTTCATCTTCAATGTTGATAGGAATCACTTTTTCTCCTTCTGTCATATATAAATTAATTAGATTTTTTGTAAGTTTTCAAATCGTGCTAAGATAAGCCTTTTATGAGTTTTAACGCCACTTTATCGCGTGTTTTTGGCATAGTTTATTAACAATAGCCCGCATTTTTATTTAATAAGTATCTCGTTAAATGTTTTGAGATTGTGAAGTTTTTTTCGTCACTTAGCCAATATGAAAACATTTAAGGTATAGTTTTTGCCCTAATACAGTAGTTTTCATTATTTTTAATGCAGAAAGGATTTTAATATGGATGATAATTTTTCCCCAAGAGTAAAAGATGTAATAGCCTACAGCAAGGAAGAAGCTTTACGGTTGGGACATGATTTTATAGGTACTGAACATTTAATGCTAGGGTTGCTAAGAGATGGCAATGGCAAAGCTATTGACATTTTAAGCGCTTTGGAAATTGATTTAAACCACTTGCGACGTAAAGTGGAGATCTTGAGTCCGGCAAACCCAAGCCTTATTTCGACATCAAACGAAAAGAAAAACCTACATTTAACAAGACAAGCGGAGCGTGCGCTTAAAACCACTTTTTTAGAAGCTAAGTTATTTCAAAGCACCTCAATCAATACGGCACATTTATTATTGTGCATCTTAAGAAATGAAAATGATCCAACAACAAAGCTTTTAAACAAGCTTAAAGTGGATTATGATAACGTAAAAGAACAATTCAAGTCTATGATAACTAACAATGATGACTACACAGAATCTCCAAAGGCGGAGTCATTTTCTGATGACGATTTAAATGAGGAGAATGAAACGAAACAAAACCCATTCAGCCAATCTACGGCAAAAGGTGTCAAAAAGTCAAAAACACCAGTTCTAGATAATTTTGGTCGTGACTTAACGGTTATGGCTGAAGAAGGTAAACTGGACCCCGTAGTTGGTCGCGAAAAAGAAATAGAACGTGTTTCTCAAATTTTGAGCAGACGTAAAAAGAACAACCCCTTACTTATTGGTGAACCAGGTGTTGGTAAATCGGCCATTGCGGAAGGTTTAGCACTCCGAATCATCCAACGTAAAGTGTCACGCATACTTTTCAACAAACGCGTTGTGACTTTGGATTTGGCAAGTTTAGTTGCCGGAACCAAATATCGTGGACAGTTTGAAGAGCGCATGAAAGCAGTGATGAATGAGTTGGAAAAAAATGATGATATCATTCTTTTTATTGATGAAATCCATACGATTGTAGGTGCCGGTGGTGCCACAGGAAGTTTGGATGCCTCCAATATGTTTAAACCCGCTTTGGCTAGAGGGGAAATACAATGTATTGGCGCCACTACTTTGGATGAATACAGACAGTACATTGAAAAAGATGGTGCGTTAGAGCGTCGTTTTCAAAAAGTGATTGTTGAACCAACAACTGTTGAAGAAACCATTCAGATTTTAGAAAACATCAAAGATAAATATGAAGAACATCATAATGTGCAATACACTCCAGAAGCCATTATAGCTTGTGTAAAGTTGACGAACCGCTATATGACCGAACGTTTCTTGCCAGACAAAGCTATTGATGCTTTGGACGAAGCAGGCTCCAGAGTCCATATCACGAATATCGATGTGCCAAAACAAATTTTAGAGCTCGAAAAGCAATTGGAAGCGGTTAAGGAAACCAAAAACTCCGTGGTCAAAAAGCAAAAATATGAAGAGGCTGCAAAACTGCGTGATGATGAAAAACGTTTAGAGAAAGAATTGGCGGTGGCCCAAGAAAACTGGGAGGAAGAAACCAAACTGCATAAAGAAATCGTTACTGAAGACAATGTTGCGGATGTGGTTTCCATGATGACCGGAATTCCGGTAAACAGAATCGCGCAAACCGAAAGCAATAAATTGGCCAATTTGCCAGAACTGATCAAAGGTAAAGTCATTGGACAAGACGAAGCGGTTGCGAAGGTCGTAAAAGCCATTCAGCGTAATCGTGCCGGACTAAAAGACCCTGACAAACCAATTGGCTCATTTATATTCTTAGGTCAAACAGGAGTTGGTAAAACGCAGTTAGCCAAAGTGTTGGCAAAACAACTTTTCGATAGTGAAGATGCACTTATTAGAATTGACATGAGTGAATACATGGAAAAATTCGCCATCTCAAGACTTGTAGGAGCACCTCCAGGATACGTAGGTTATGAAGAAGGTGGACAGTTGACTGAAAAAATCAGACGCAAACCTTACTCCGTACTTTTATTGGACGAGATTGAAAAAGCGCATCCTGATGTGTTTAACATGTTGCTACAAGTACTCGATGATGGATTCTTGACGGATAGTCTTGGACGTAAGATCGATTTTAGAAACACCATAATCATCATGACATCTAATATTGGCGCTCGTAAATTGAAAGATTTTGGACAAGGTGTCGGCTTTGGAACCGCAGCAAAAGCTGCCCAGGCTAGCGATAATTCCAAAAGCATTATTGAAAATGCCCTTAAGAAAGCATTCGCTCCTGAATTCCTAAACCGAATCGATGACGTGATGGTCTTCAACACGCTTGAAAAAGAACATATCGATAAGATTATTGATATCGAGTTGGAGAAATTAATTCTTCGCATTAAAGACTTGGGTTATGAACTGACATTGACTTCTAAAGCAAAGGATTATATTGCTGAAAAAGGATTTGATAAAGAGTATGGCGCAAGACCTTTAAAACGTGCGATTCAAAAATACGTTGAGGACACTTTGGCCGAAGAGATCATCACAGCACACCTCAATGAAGGCGACAAAATAACCATGGATTTGGACTCAGAATCCAATGAATTGGTGGTTAAGATTGAAAAACCAGTAAAACAGACGGAATCATAACTTATTATTCCTGAAAATAAAAGAAGCATCTGTGAAATATCAGATGCTTTTTTGTTTTAATTTCGCTGCCGATTAAATTTAAATATGACAGATTTATTAAAATTTGACTTTTGTGAGATGCATATTTACGACTGCTACCTCATTGTTATTATCAATGAAGGACTAGTTGTTGAACCAAAACACAATAGCGTACTCAAAAATGTAGCGGATGCGTATTTCAAAAACAGGTCTTTTGTGTATATAACCCATCGCATAAATTCCTATTCAGTAGATCCTGCAACCTATATCGAAACCTCAAAAATCTGCAACCTCAAAGGATTCGCTGTTGTGTCAAAAGATTTCAAGGCCAAATCCAATGTTGAAGTAGAAAAATTGTTTTTAAATAACAAACCGATCGAAACTTTTGATGACCTGAATGCTGCGGTATCTTGGGCCAAATCCATCTTAGAGCTATAAGTTCAATTTATCCTACCCTACTATTCCCTTAAAATTTAGACTTTTAAGACCATCAAGTTTTCTAGATTTTCATGTCTTCTAGAAATGAAATTTCTATTGAAATTTTAATCGAAAAGCAAGTCATTATCAATATTAAAACCATCAATAAACTGAATGGATTTTACGATAAGATCATGAAATATTTCATCTTGCGTTACAAATTTGATTTCACTGGTATAACTCTTTAAGAAGGCTTCAATTATGGATGATGAGTTTGTAGGTTTTCTAAAAGCTATGGCTTGAGAAGCGTTCAGCAATTCAATAGCCAAAACCCGCTCTACATTATAAACTAAGGTATAAGCTTGTGTTGCGGCGTTTGCACCCATACTCACATGATCCTCTTGACCGTTTGAAGAAACAATAGAATCGACACTTGCTGGTGTGGCCAACTGTTTATTCGCACTTACAATACTGGCAGCGGTATATTGCGGAATCATAAAACCAGAGTTCAATCCGGGATTATCCACTAAAAATGTTGGAAGTCCGCGCAATCCCGAAATGAGTTGATAGATTCGTCGTTCAGAGATGTTTCCTAATTCGGCCATGGCAATTTTCAAATAATCCAATGCCAATGCTAAAGGTTGGCCATGAAAATTTCCGCCAGAGATAATTTCGTTCTCCCCAATAAAGATATTCGGATTGTCGGTAACGGAGTTAATTTCTGTTTTTATGGTTTTATGAACAAATTCAAGGGTGTCCTTGGTAGCGCCATGTACTTGCGGCATACATCTAAAGGAATACGGATCTTGAACATGTTGTTTCTTTTGTGAAATAAGCGCGCTGTCTTCCAGAAATTCCCGGATGCGTTTGGCCGTTTTCAATTGACCATTATGAGGCCTGACCAAATGCACCAATTCATTAAAAGGCTCAATTCGTCCATCAAAAGCATCTAAAGAAATACTGCCAATAAAGTCAGCCAAATAAGAAAGTTTATAGGATTTCAACAATAAATGAACAGCATAAGCACTCATAAACTGGGTGCCGTTTAAAAGTGCCAAGCCTTCTTTTGACAATAAGGTAATTGGTTGCCAATTAAATTCGTCCATAACTTCTTGTGAAGTTCTTATGCGTCCTTCATAAAACACTTCGCCTTTACCAATTAAAGGCAAGGCCAAATGTGCCAAAGGCGCTAAATCTCCGGATGCTCCCAAAGATCCTTGTGTATAGATGATGGGTAAAATATCGTGATTATAAAAGTCAACCAAACGCAAAACGGTTTCCAGTTGTACGCCACTATGACCATAACTTAAAGATTGAATTTTCAGCAATAACATTAATTTCACAATAGCATTTGGCACTTGATCTCCAATACCGCACGCATGGGACATGACCAAATTCTCTTGCAACTGCGTCAAATTATCTTTAGATATTTTAACGTTATACAAAGATCCAAAACCTGTATTGATACCATAAATGGGCTCATCCTGCCCGAGCATTCTTTCATCTAAATATTTACGGCAATTATTGATTTTGGTAATAGATTCTTCAGAAAGTTCTAACTTTCTATCATAAAAAAGGATATCGCTTATAGTAGATAATTCTAATGTTTTTGTAGAGATGGAATGTGTTAATGTCATGGATTTTATTTCTGAGCCCAAAAATCAGCATAACCTTTACATTATGCAACAAATGTTAATAATTAATAAAAAAACCTGCAAATATGTATTCAAACTGTTACTTTTGAGACTTAAAATTATAACGATGAAAAAAATATTTATTGTCTTATGTGCACTTTCTATTGTGGCATGTAAGCAAGAACCTAAAGATTATGTTACTTTTTCTGGTAAAATCACCAACCAGAATAGTGATTCCCTCCTAGTCGGAACACGAACTTACACCAAAACCATTAAAGTTAATGCCGATGGTACTTTTAAGGATACGCTTAAAATAAATGAACCTGGAGTTTTTGCAATCTATGATGGGAAAGCGTCCACTCCTATCTTCTTAAAAAACGGATATGAACTGACGATGGATGTTGATGCCAGCGATTTTGATAAAACCATCAAATTTACAGGAACAGGATCTGAACATAATAACTTTTTAGCGGAGCATAAATTGTTGCAGGAAGAATTATTGGATCAGGATAAGTTAAGCAGCTTGAATAGAGAAGATTTGAAAATAGAAATCGCATCTATCAAGAATAAGCTGAACGATTTTTATAATAGTAACAAAGCCATTGATTCCACTCTTTTGGTTCAGGCCAATAGAAACTTGGATCCTATGATGGGAATGTATGAAAATTACTTTTTAGAAACTATTGCGATTAGAGAGCAATTTCCAGCAGGTTCCCCTTCTCCAACGTTTAAAAACTACGAAAATTTTGAAGGTGGCACGACCTCTTTAGATGATTTAAAAGGGAAATACGTTTATGTAGATGTTTGGGCGACTTGGTGCGGACCTTGTATTGCTGAAATACCTTCCATAAAAAAGTTAGAAGCACAATACAAAGATAAAAACATTCAATTTGTGAGCATTTCGGTTGATGACGCTATGAGAAGTGGTGGTGGCGATCTTGAAGTTGCTAAGAATAAGTGGAAAACAATGGTCAAAGAAGATAATTTGGTTGGTATCCATTTGTTTTCTGATAAAAACTGGGAATCAGATTTTGTTAAAGGCTATAACATTCAAGGTATTCCAAGATTTATTTTAATCGATCCAAATGGCAATGTGGTAGATGCGAATGCACCAAGACCTTCAAGTAAAAAATTGGTAGAGTTATTTGATAGTTTAAGTATCTAAACTTTCATTAACACTTCTTGAAAACCGCACTTTAATCAACTATTAAAGTGCGGTTTTTTTATTTTGAGATTTTACTTACCCGGATCTGTTTGAGCCTCTGCCGAAGATTTTGCAAACAAGTCAAGATAAGCTTGTCCCAAATAATCAATTACATGACTAGCAGTCATACTTTGATAACCATAATCTTCCACGGCGATATCTGCCGATTTACCATGTAAATAAACCCCAAATAAGGCTGCGCTCAAAGGTTCGTAACCTTGACAAATAAGCCCGGTTATTATGCCCGTCAACACGTCGCCTGTACCTCCCGTTGCTAATCCAGGATTGCCGGTAGAATTAATATACATTTTATTACCAAAAACAGTAATGGTGTTGGCACCTTTAATAACCAGAATACAGTCATATTTCTTTGAGAAGGCTTTCGCTTTTTTCAACTTATCAAAATCGTTTTTCCATTTGCCAATAAGACGTTCCAATTCTTTAGGATGTGGTGTGAGCACCGTTTGAGGTTTCAATAATTTCAAATCATCTTTATGTCTTGATAACAGATTAATTCCATCAGCATCTATCACCAAATGTGCGGTATTGGAAGTTAAAAACTGCTGAAATGCCAGATGCGTTTTTTCATCCGCTCCCATTCCCATACCAATTCCAATCGCAGTTGGCTTAAAGTCAAATGTAATAGCCGTTAGCTTCTCTTCATCAGCGTCCGTAATGACCATGGCTTCAGGGAAAGCAGATTGCAAAGGGATATATCCACATTTAGGAATAAAAGTAGTCACCAAACCAGCTCCAGCTGCCAATGCCGCCTTTCCTGAAAGGATCATCGCTCCTATTTTACCATAACTTCCGCCAATTAACAATCCGTGGCCATAAGTGCCCTTATTCGAAAAATTTTCTCTGGGTTTATAGATGGGCAACATCTCATTTTTACCGATGAGCTCGACCTCCGTTTCTGTGTTTTGCAAAAAATCGGAATCAATACCAATATCAATCACTTCCCATTGCACCGTATATTTTGAAGTCTCTGGAAGAAAGAACACCAATTTTGGAGACTGAAAACTCAGGGTATAATCTGCCCAAACCACGCCATTCTCATCTTCAGGAACTTCATCAGGATATAGTCCGGATGGCAAATCAACCGCTAATGTAAATGCTTTGGAAGCCCTAAAATGCTGAAACAATCCTTTGACCCACTCATTCGCTGGCCGATTGATTCCGATTCCAAAAACAGCATCTACAATAATATCCTCAGCTCCGATTGCAGGAAAATCAGCCTGGCAATTAAGCATTGTTGGCCACTTTTTGGTGGTTTGTTTAATCCGGTCGTAGTTTATCAAAAAATCCTGAGTGCGTTTTTCACTGCAATTCACTATATAGGTATGCACATTATACCCATAATCGAGAAGTTGTCGTGCTATCACCAAACCGTCGCCACCATTATTGCCAATACCGCAAAACACGTGAATGGGTACTTGTGCGCCTTGCATCCGTTGATGAATCCAATTAAAGATTTGTATCCCAGCGCGCTCCATTAATTCGGTAGAACTGATATTTTGTTTTTGAGTCGTTAATTGATCGCCTTTATAGATTTGTTCTTTTGAGAATATCTTCATTTTAATCGTCCTTTTTTAAGATATATTTAATAATTTATGTTTTCCTTTTAATAATGCGCGATAAGTTTTTTTATTTAAGTAAAAATAATACTTTTGAAAGGTATAGACTAAGATATGCATACTTTACAACACACAAAAAATGTTTTCATGACCTTTATTTCTTCTAAAGGCACGACCGCTTATAACACTATTACCCCTTGGGGTTAATTGTTATATTTTATCTCGTCGAACATTTTTCCATTCATTTTATTTTTTCATTTAATCCAGAATACAACACATCATGAACGTATTAAAATTTGGAGGAACCTCTGTTGGTTCCGCAGAAAACATTAAAAAAGTTATTCATATTCTCGATAATTATTCACAAAAAGAAACCGCTATCTGCGTTGTCTCAGCAGTTGGCGGCATTACTGATAAATTATTGAAAGCAGGTGAATTAGCACAACAAAAAAATGAAAGCTATCTCTCAGAATTTAAGCAAATTAAAGCCATTCATCTAAATCTTTTATCTGAACTCATTTCCGAGCCAAACGAAACTGTAAAAGAGTATATTGAAAACAAACTCGCGAGCTTAAAAAGTTTGTTGGACGGCATTTATCTTATCAATGAACTCTCTCCCAAAACTTCAGATAAATTAGTGAGTTTTGGAGAATTGCTCTCTTCTTATATCCTTGCGGAGACCATGAAAAGCTATCATTTGAACGCGGTTAGAAAAAACAGTCAGGACCTTATCGTGACCAATAATAATTTTACGAAGGCTGAAGTTAATTTCAAAATTACCAATGCCAATATTGTTGATTATTTTAAGAATGCGGATCAAAAAATAACCATACTTCCTGGGTTTATTTCAAAATCTGAATCTGGCGAAATTACCACTTTAGGACGTGGTGGCTCCGACTTTACGGCCGCTATTATTGCAGCAGCCTTAAAAGTGAACCGCTTGGAAATTTGGACGGACGTCAGCGGGATGTACACGGCCAATCCAAAACTTGTCAAACAGGCCTACCCTATTGAAAGGCTATCTTATCAAGAGGCCATGGAACTTTCGCATTTTGGAGCAAAAGTGCTGTATCCGCCATCCGTTCAACCGGTTTTAAGCTTGAATATTCCGATCCATATTAAAAACACATCCGACCCAGATGCTTATGGCACGCTCGTGACAAATGACAAGACCAATGGCTTTTCAAAGGCTGCAAAAGCGATCAGCAACATTAGTAATATTGCTTTATTGACTTTGCAAGGCACAGGTATGGTGGGGATTCCTGGGTTTTCAAAACGTCTTTTTGAAACTTTGGCGCAGGAGAAAATTAACGTCATTTTCATTACACAAGCCTCTTCAGAACATTCCATTTGTTTTGGGATTGATGAAAAAGATGCAACCGTTGCAGCAGCAAGCATTAATTTGACCTTTGAAAATGAAATTTCCTTAAATAAAATCGATCCGATTATTGTTGAAAAAGACTTATCGATCATAGCCTTAGTGGGTGACAATATGAAAAACCACCAAGGAATCAGTGGGCTAATGTTTAGCACATTGGGACAAAACAATATCAATATTAGAGCCATTGCCCAAGGTGCTTCAGAAAAAAATATATCCGCAGTGATTGCTGAAAAAGATGTGAAAAAAGCATTGAATACTATTCATGAACGTTTTTTTGAAGATCAGACCAAGCAGTTGAATGTGTTCATCACTGGTGTTGGAAATGTGGGCGAGCGACTTGTCGAGCAAATCCATCAACAGAAAAAACATCTAAAAGAACAATTGAAAATCAACTTGAGAGTGATTGGTTTGTCAAATTCCAGAAACATGATTTTTGATGAATCTGGACTGTCTTTAAAATCCTGGAAAGAGGATTTGGCCTTAAGCGAAAAAGCTACTTTGGAAGGCTTTTTAGAACGGATCAAAAGTCTCAATTTACGTAACAGTATATTTGTGGATGTGACCGCAAATGAGGATGTTTCAAAAATTTATGCGGAGTATCTTAAAGAAAGTATTGCAGTCGTAGCCTGTAATAAAATTGCCTGTTCCAGCACCTTTGAAAACTATAGCAATCTCAAAAAATTGTCGGTAAAGTACAATGCACCATTTTTGTTTGAAACCAATGTTGGCGCAGGCTTACCAATAATCGACACTTTAAATCATTTAATTAATTCTGGAGATAGAATAACTTCTATTCAAGCGGTACTTTCTGGAAGCTTGAACTTTGTATTTAATAATTTTGATGATACTTCCAAATTTCACGATGTCGTCAAACAAGCGCAGAAAGAAGGTTATACCGAACCAGATCCACGAATCGATTTGAGCGGTGTGGATGTCGCCCGAAAAATTTTGATTTTGGCACGAGAAAGTGGCACTCCAATGAATTTGGAGGATATTGAAAACACCTCGTTTTTAACAGATAATAATTTAAAAAGTGATTCGGTGGATGATTTTTACAACACTTTAATTGCAGATGAAACACACTTTCAAAAACTTTACGCCTCAGCTAAAAAGAACGACTGTCAACTGAAATATGTCGCAGAATTTGACGGTAAAAAGGCTAAAGTGAGCTTGAGGGAAATTCCGAAAGATCATCCCTTCTACAATTTGAAAGGAAAAGATAACATCGTCATGTTTTATACACAGCGCTACCCTGAACAACCGATGATCATTAAAGGTGCAGGCGCAGGCGCTGATGTCACAGCTTCTGGGTTGTTCGCGGATATTATTAGGATCGGAAACTAGTCGGCAGTTTTCAGTCTTCAGTTGGCAGTCCACAGTTGGCAGTCCACAGTTGGCGGTCGACACATTCGGGAAAATCAACAATCAGCAATCAACAATTTTAAATAAAGCTTGTGATTAAAAATGAAATCAAAATATTCTCACCGGCAACGGTGGCCAATGTATCCTGCGGATTTGATGTGCTCGGCTTTTGCTTGGATACGATTGGCGATGAGATGATCATCAGAAAAACAGCAAAAAAAGGCATTGTCATTACTAAAATCGAAGGGTTTGATTTGCCGCTTGATCCAGAAAAAAATGTCGCTGGCGTTTCCGCTTTAGCAATGATTGCGCATGCCCAACCTGATTTTGGCTTTGAGATTGAGATCTACAAAAAAATTAAACCAGGAAGCGGGATTGGCAGCAGTAGCGCCAGTGCTGCCGGAAGTGTGTTTGCCATCAACGAACTTTTAGGACGCCCATATAATAAAACCCAAGTTACCGATTTCGCTATGAAAGGCGAAGCTTTGGCCAGCGGCAGTGAGCATGCTGATAATTTGGCGCCAGGAATTTTTGGAGGCTTTACCTTAGTAAGAAGCACTATGCCTTTGGAAATTTTACAATTACCAACCCCAAAGGATATTTACGCGACCATTATTCATCCACAAATAGAAATCAAGACTTCAGACGCCCGAGGAATTTTACCTAAGGAATTCCCTTTAAAAGATGCCATCACACAATGGGCCAATTTAGGGAGTTTTGTTCATGCGCTTCATACCAATGATTACGACCTTTTAAAAAGAGCATTACAAGATGTTATCATAGAACCGCACAGAAGTAGACTGATTCCACATTTTGCAGAGGTAAAAGCTGCGGCACTTGCTAATGGTGCTTTAGGTACAAGCATTTCCGGTGCCGGACCATCTGTTTTTGCACTTTCTAGAGGTCTAGAGAATGCGAAAAGCGTAGAAAATGCGATGCGAGCGGTTTATGCGAAAACGGACATTGCATTTGAGACGCATGTGTCGCGGATCAATACGGAAGGAATTAGAGTTTTATAATTATGGACCGATGACGGGTGACCGATGACGGGTGACCGATGACGGGTGACCGATGACCGAGGAGGTATAGGAAACAATCATGAATTATGCATAAATTTAAATTTGAAAAACTGATTATTTGGCAAAAAGCCATGGATTTGGGTGAGGAAATTGATGTTTTGACAGAAGCCTTTCCTGATAAAGAGAGGTTTAATTTATCTTCACAAATAAGACGTGCTGCTGATTCTATAGCATTGAATATTTCAGAAGGTTCAATTGGACAAAGCAATCCTGAACAAAAGAAATTTATAGGTTACGCCATCCGCTCCTTAGCTGAAGTCGTGACTTGTCTTTATAAAGCAAATAAAAGAAATTATTTAAATATAACTCAGTTCGACAATTTATATCAAAAATCTTATGAATTGATGAATATGATGATCGCATTTAGAAATAAAATTAAATAAAAATAAATGACCTATCGACACTGACTCCGGTCATCCGTCTCCGGTCTCACGTCAATTAACATGAACTACTACTCACTCAACAAAAAAGCCCCAAACGCGTCATTTAAAGAAGCAGTTATTAGAGGCATTGCACCAGATAAAGGACTTTACTTTCCTGAACATATTACACCGCTCCCCGCTTCTTTTTTTGAAAAAATAGATGAGCTACCTTATGAAGAAATTGCTTTTGAAGCGATAAAGCAATTTGTAAGTCCTGATATTCCTGAGGCTGTTTTAAAAGAAATTATTGCAGAAACCTTGTCGTTTGATTTTCCAGTTGTGGAGATTAATAAAAACATCTCTACTTTAGAATTGTTTCACGGACCAACGATGGCCTTTAAAGATGTTGGCGCTCGATTTATGGCACGTTGTTTAGGCTACTTCAATCAGAACAACACCAAAGAAGTGACCGTTTTGGTGGCGACTTCGGGAGATACTGGCGGCGCTGTGGCCCATGGTTTTTTGGGAGTTAAAGGTGTTGAAGTCGTCATTTTATATCCCAGCGGAAAAGTAAGCGATATCCAAGAAAAACAATTGACGACGCTTAAACAGAACATTACCGCTTTAGAGGTGGATGGCGTATTTGATGATTGCCAAGATATGGTCAAACGTGCATTTTTAGATGAAGAATTGACTAGTATTATGCAATTGACATCGGCAAACTCAATCAATGTTGCGCGTTGGTTGCCACAAATGTTCTATTTCTTTTTTGCCTATAAACAACTTCATAAAACACATAAAAACATTGTGTTTTCGGTTCCAAGTGGGAACTTCGGGAATATCTGCGCCGGAATGATGGCACAACAACTAGGTTTGCCCATTCATCATTTTATCGCTTCAAATAATGAAAACAATGTGGTAACGGAATATCTCACTACTCAACTTTACCAACCAAAGCCATCCGTACAAACCATCAGCAATGCAATGGACGTCGGTAATCCGAGTAATTTTATCAGGATTCAAGAGATTTATAAAAACAACTTTAATGCGCTAAAATCTAATTTGTCCTCTTATAGTTTTTCTGATGATGACACCCGAGAAGCCTTAAAAGAATTATACGAGGATTTCGGATATGTTGCAGATCCACATGGCGCTGTTGGTTATTTGGGCTGTAAGGCGTATTTGAAAAACAACCCCAATGCACATTGTGTGTTTTTAGAAACCGCACATCCTACAAAATTCCTGGATATTGTAACCGAGGTGATTAAAGAAAACATTGCACTTCCACCACAAATTGAAGCCGTCATGGACAAGAAGAAAAAATCAATTCCAATAACACACTATGACGAATTGAAAGAGGTTCTTCTCAATTCAATCTTTTAACAGAAAGAGGCCATACGCCTCTTTTTTCATGACAATTCTTAGGTTTTGTGACACTTTAATTTCCATTAATCATCCGTTCCAATTAAGATTGAGAGCGCTAATGATCAAAGCCATCGATTAACAAATTATAATCGGAAGCTTCATTTTTAAACCAAATAATTTTCGATACTTTTGCCGTGCAATTATGGAGGGGATATGAGTAGAAATTATTAAGTTTTTCGGCCATACTATTGAAACTATAGTTTCTAATATGAGCTTGAAAAAAGGAATATTTTACGCGTTCATCATACTATCCTTCATTATTGTCTTAGTTTATTTTTTAACCAAGAATTTTTAAACAAATTTTTCGCTTTTGCGGAAATAAAAAAATAATATATGAAAGACATAACCTTAAAATCAACACACGAGGCTCTTGGAGCCAAATTGGTGCCTTATGCAGGATTTAATATGCCAGTTCAATATGAAGGCGTCAGCGCTGAACACGAAACTGTTAGAAATGGCGTCGGTGTTTTTGATGTGTCCCATATGGGCGAATTTTTAATTGAAGGACCACATGCTTTGGAGTTGATCCAAAAAGTTTGTAGTAACGATGCTTCAAAATTAACTATTGGAAAAGCTCAATACAGCTATTTGCCGAATGAAACTGGTGGTGTTGTAGATGATTTGATCATTTATAAAATGGAGGAAGAATCCTATCTATTGGTTGTAAATGCAAGTAATATTGAAAAGGATTGGAATTGGATTACGTCTAAAAATGATGTTGGGGCAATCGTGAAAGACCTTTCACCTGAGTATTCCTTATTGGCGATTCAAGGGCCAAAAGCAGTTGAAGCCATGCAAAGTTTAACAAGTCATAATCTTTCAGAACTTAAGTTTTACAACTTTGTAGTGGGAGATTTTGCAGGCATTGATAATGTAATCATTTCTGCAACAGGTTATACAGGAAGTGGCGGATTTGAAATCTACTGTAAGAATTCAGAAGTAAAACAAATTTGGGATAAAGTTTTTGAAGCTGGAGCAAAATACGGCATCAAACCAATTGGATTGGCTGCACGTGATACCTTGCGTTTGGAAATGGGCTATTGTCTGTATGGCAATGATATTGATGAAACCATCTCTCCTATCGCTGCCGGATTAGGTTGGGTTACAAAATTTACCAAGGATTTTACCAATAGCGAAGCACTTAAAGCAGAAAAGGAAAACGGACCAAAAACAAAATTAATTGGTTTTGAACTGGATGAAAAAGGCATTCCACGTCAAGGTTATGATATTGTTGACGACCAAGGTAATGTTGTTGGCGTGGTTACGTCGGGCACCATGTCGCCTTCATTGCATAAAGGCATCGGCTTAGGTTATGTTCCAACTCACATGTCTGAAGTTGGTAATAAAATTTATATTCAAATCAGAAAAAACGCAGTTCCAGCGACGATCGTAAAAACGCCGTTTTATAAAGCATAACGCAGAATTTATTCTATTTTGAAGTAAACTTAATGGGCAAAAGTGTTGACAAAATGATCGTGTCACACTTTTGCCTACTCAATTATAGCAATACCGATAAATGATCTGTGTCTTGATAAATCAGATCATTCCGTGTTGAGATTCAAATTTTTATAGAGGATATCAGATATAGACAAATTAGCCGTTATTAAATAATTCGTTATTAATTTATGATGACCCCAGACAACAAACATCGCATTCTTATCCTTGGCGCCAGTGGCTTTATTGGGAATGCCTTGTATAAAGAATTGGGGCCTTACTTTAATACTTTCGGCACTTATCACATTGCAAACAAGATGTATGAGAACAATCAGCACTTTTTTCAATACCGTGTAGAGGAAGATGATGTTTTTGAAATTCTCGAAATCGTTAAACCTTCGATCATTATTTCCTGTTTACGTGGCGAATTTCATGCACAGGTGATTGCCCATCAGCATATGGCTGAATATGTGGCCGCACATAATTGTAAAATCATCTTCTTCTCCTCTGCCAATGTATTTGACGCCTATAGCAAATATCCGAGTTATGAAGATGATAAAACCTTAAGTGAAAGTATTTACGGACACTTCAAGATCAAGATTGAAAATATGTTCCTGCGCTTACCAAAAACAAAAGTGGTCATTGTCAGACTGCCCATGGTATTTGGCACCCAATCACCGCGACTTAAAGAAATCAAACAGCATATTCAAGAAAAACTGCCTATTGAATTATTTCCGAATCTGATTATGAATGTCACTACCGATTTTAAGATGACACAGCAAATCCACTATATCATTAACAGAAACAAAAATGGCATATTTCATTTGGGAAGTTCCGACTTAGTGCATCATGACGACTTTATAAAGGAAATGGTGGCTTTGTTGACTTCCAATCAAGTACATTTCAAACAGGTATACACCACCAATGACGATCGTTATTTAGCCGTGATGCCAAAAACAAATAAACTCCCAAAACATCTACAGATTAGTAGTGTGGAGCTTCTTGAAGAATTGGATAATTACATGAATTATAAGCCTTAGTCTTAGAATTTGTCAATTATAATTTATAATTTTAAGAAACTTAAATATCGAAATTATGTCTCTATTATCTGAAGAAACCATTGAAAAGAAATTATTACACCTTCCTGATTGGGAATATTATGATAATGCCCTTCACGCGGAATTTGAATTCGACAATTTTAAAGATTGTTTTAGCGCCATGAGTCGTATTGCCTTTGAATGTGAAGCGCAAAACCACCATCCAGATTGGACCAATGTGTACAATATGCTAACCATCAAGTTGTCTACTCACAGCGCCAAAGGGGTTACGGCGAAAGATTTTAAACTTGCTGAAGCTATTGAAGCGATTGTCGAAGTTCAAGAATAGTAAAAACGCGCTTATAAATTATGCTTAAAAGGCGACTTATAATTGCTCTTAGTTTGGTCGTTTCATGGACTTATGGGCAAAAGGACCCTGTTTTTTGTGATCAATTAAATGCCTTGCACCAACGCATTCAGCAACATCATTTTCGCCCAAAACCACTTAACGACAGTCTCTCAAAGGGTGTTTTTAATTTGTTTTTGGAGCGATTGGATGAAGGTAAACGTTTTTTTCATGAAGCTGACATCCAGTTATTTAAAACCGATGAATATCAACTGGATGATGCCATAAGTTCGGGCAATTGTGATTTTATAGAGAAGTATAGCGCGATACTTCAACAACGTATTGAAGCTTCCAAAACCTACATTAACACATTAAACGATGTGGTTTTTGATTATTCCGGTAAGGATACACTTTATTTTAAATCAAAGCCTGATTTTGATTACTATAAAGATGATGCAGCGTTCAAAAAATATTGGAACAAACGCCTGAGTTATTTTATTTTGGATTATTTGGTTGAACAGGACAGTTCGCTTTCTAATTTAGAAAAAAACTTCAAAGTTCTAGAAGCGGAGATCAAACCAAAAATCATTCAAAATCAAATTTGTTTGCTAGATGAATTTCTTCATAAAAATGGTGATATCACTAATTTTGTAAAAGAAGCCTTTTTAAATGCTTTTGCCAATTATCAAGATCCCAATTCGTTTTTTTATAATGATTCAGATAAATCACAGTTTGAAGACTCTGTGTCCAATCATCAGTTAACTTTCGGAATTGATACCGCAAAAGACAAGAATGGCGATATTGTCATCGCTTATATTGCACCTGGAAGTGCAGCCTCTTTAAACGGTAATTTTGACGAGAATGATGTGATCAAATCCTTAACGTCTCCCACACAAATATTAGAAACCTTATGCGTGTCCAATGAAGATATTGCCGCTTTTACTTCTAATGAAAAAAATGAAACCATCATCTTTAAAATCAAGAAGCAAAATGGAGCCGTTCACGATATCCCACTCACAAAAACCGAACTGAAAGTTGTAGAGAATTCCTGTAGAGTATTTCTACTCCATAAAAAATCAGATTACGCCTATCTAAAGATTCCTAGTTTTTATACAGATTTTGATTCGCCCAGCGGCATTGGCTTAACCTATGACGTTGCCACTCAATTACAATTAATTGATAATAAAAACATTAAAGGTTTAGTGTTGGACTTAAGGTTCAATGGTGGAGGTTCCATGAAAGAAGCCTCGAACCTTTCCGGATTATTCATAAACAAAGGACCTTTGGCGATTTTGAAATTTGGAAATGGCGATACTTTTACAATAGAAGACGGCATTAAAGGCTCATTTTTCAACAAGCCCATCGTCATCCTTATCGATAATTACAGTGCCTCTGCCGCGGAGTTTTTTGCAGCCGCCATGCAAGATTATAATCGCGCCATTATTGTGGGCTCTCCAAGTCATGGAAAGGCATCAGCACAAATTATTGTACCCTTAAGCGATACTGACGAATTGGGGTTTTGTAAACTAACCGTTGAGAAATTCTATCGGGTTACCGGAAAAAGCCACCAATCGATTGGTGTTGTCCCCGATATTATCTTACCGTCGTTATATGACGATTTTAAAACCAGTGAAGCTTATAGTCCATTTGCACTGTCCAATGACACCATCGTTCCATTCATGAAACATCGCGCCTATAAACAAATTCCTATGCCTGCAATCCAGTCTAAAAGCAAGTTCCGTGTCGAGAGCAATAGCAATTTTACGGCAATCAAAGACATGAACACTAAGCTCTTATCTAATTATATGGATAGAGATTTAAATTATCCTTTAACTCTCGGCAACATTTATGATGATGTACAGACTTATAATGATTTATGGATTACACTTTACAAAACACTCGATTTTAAGACTCAAAGAATACTGGTGAAAAACACCGCAGAAACCACCAATAAATTATGGGATGTTGATCAAATGAAGCTTAACGAAAGTCAGATTGAAGATATTTCGACTGATATTTACATTCATGAAGCACTGGCAATTTTGAGCGATATTAAGAACATTAAATATAATTGACCTATTGTTTTTTCATTGGATACATCGCACTAATGACATGAATTTTTTTAAATTTGCTCAGAATTTGGGAGAAAGATGCACAATGACCGAAGACCGAAGACCGAAGACCGATGACCGATGACCGATGACCGATGACCGATGACTGAATACTGGAGACTGGAGACTGGAGACTGATAACTGAAATACTGAATATTAAACTTAAAAATTAGAACTTACAAGAATGGGAAGAGCTTTTGAATTTCGTAAAGCACGTAAAATGAAACGTTGGTCAGCAATGAGTAAAGCCTTTACACGTATCGGCAAAGACATTGTAATGGCCGTGAAAGACGGTGGTCCTGATCCTGATACCAACGCACGCTTACGGGCCGTTATCCAAAATGCCAAGGCCGTAAACATGCCAAAAGACAATGTGGAACGTGCGATTAAGAGAGCATCAGATAAAAGTTTGGGCGATTTTAAAGAAGTGCTCTTTGAAGGCTATGCACCGCACGGGATTGCCATTTTAGTAGAAACAGCTACAGACAACAATACCAGAACGGTCGCCAACGTGCGCAGTTATTTCAATAAATGTCATGGGAACTTGGGAACTTCAGGTTCTGTCGTATTTATGTTTGACCATACCTGTAATTTCAGAATTGCCGCCGAAGGTTTAGATCCGGAAGAATTAGAATTGGAGTTTATCGATTTCGGAGCAGATGAAGTTTTTAAGGATGATGATGGGATCTTGATCTATGCCCCTTTTGAAAGTTTTGGTGCCATTCAATCGGAATTGGAGAAACGAGGTCTTGAAATTTTGTCCTCTGGCTTTGAACGTATTCCACAAGTAACTAAAAAGTTGACAGCTGAAGAAGTTGAAGATGTTGAAAAGCTTTTAGAAAGATTGGAAGAAGATGATGACGTCCAGAACGTGTATCATACGATGGAGGAGTAAAGACGTAAAGCACTGTTAATCACAAGTATAAACTTATTATCAGAAGCGAATGATTGTTGGTATTTGTTTGTTTTTCGAACTAATACTGAACTAATTAATTTCAGCTATTATCTATCGCCTTACCTAAAGATAAATGGGACACAATTGTTTAGGCTCAAAATTGAGCCCTACATTGATTCTGGTGTTTCGGTTGAAAAAACACAATGGGATGATAAAAGGAAAAAGGTCAAGAGGCATTCGCTCGAAGAAAAACTAAAAGCAAGTTTAGATTCGTTGATTGTTCCATTCAAAAGATAAATTACAACAATAAGGTGTCTCGACAAAACACAAAGACAACAAAAAATATGATTCAAGCCCATTTTTTAAACCTTACATATAAATTCTAATACAAAGTATCAATTTTTATGAATGTAGGTGGTAATCCTACATTTTTATTTTATAATGGGTGCGATGGAATTCACTACCATCCACTGAAACTGAAATTTTATGGTACGCTATATCTTTAAGGCCTTTATTCATCAAATCATTATTGGGTTTTCTCTTGGCTTTCAGGTTTATTAACAAAAATCAAAATAAACACAAATACCAAGACACTCATCATAGCCGTTAACATAAAGGCCACCGCTGCCCCGTAGTAGGTCCATAATAATCCTGCCAAGGCGCTAGCAATCATCAAGGCGATGCTTTGCAGTGCTACAAAAAGCCCAATTCCCGTACCTACTTCTTCTTTTTTACAGAGGCTCGCCACCCACGCTTTCGAAATTCCCTCGGTAGCTGCCATATATATTCCATAAATCCCGAACAGTACATAAAACAAGGAGTTGGTGCTCGCCTCAGCCATTCCAAAATAAATACCAGAAAAAAGAATTAAACCAAAAAGAAAGATCTTTTTGAGGCCCAAATGGTCCGCCAATAAGCCTAAAGGAAATGCCAAGAGCGCATACACCAGGTTGTAAAAAATGTATACCATAATCACGTGGTTCTCGTTCCCCGTTGCCTCGTTCACTCTGAGCAATAATAACATATCAGAACTATTAAAAAGAGCAAATGCGACTAATCCGATCATCAACTTTTTGTAAGCGGGCGTTGACACTTTCCAATATTTAAAATATGAAAAAAAACCTGGTGCTCCTTTTTGCTCTTGTGGTAGTACAGGCTTTTCCTTAATAAAATAGGTAAACGCCACCGAAATAATGGCAGGTACAAACGCTATATAAAAAAGCCATGCGAGTTTCCCTGGATAAAAATGCAGGAACAACAAGGCTAACGCAGGGCCAAAGACCGCTCCTAAAGTATCCCACCCTCGATGAAAACTGAATACCTGCCCTTTAGTCTTGAATGTAGATTCGTCTGAAAGAATTGCATCTCTTGGAGCCGTGCGCGAACCTTTTCCAAGTCGATCAATAGTTCTTGCAAAAAACACCCATACCGGAAATATAAAAACAGCCATCATCGGTTTGGCTATGGCGCTTAAAAAATACCCCATCCGCACAAACGGCATTCGCCTGCCAATCCTGTCGCTCCAATTGCCAAAATAACCTTTGCTCAATCCGGAAGTCGCTTCAGCAACACCTTCCAGCAAGCCTATCAGAAATATCGAAAAACCGATACTCTGCAGATAAACGGGAATAATGGGGTAAAGCATTTCGCTTGCGATATCAGCAAACATACTTACCAAAGAAAGTATCCAGACGACGCGTGAGATATTTGTAAATATTTTTTTCATGGCCGTTACCTATTTTTTAAAATTCGTCATCACAATTTGATAAGCCTGTTTTTTTAGCTTTCGGATTACCTTTTCCAAAGTGTGGTTTATTTATTGAAACAGAAAATTCAGGATTATCAAGAGAAGCATTTTTCATTGACCTCCTTAGCCTTAATCATTTTTAGATTTCAACGATAAGGAATTATGTGTTTTTAAGGTGGTTATCGGCGAACCCATCGTTCAGGTGTCTATACTATAAAGTTAACACTATTTGTTTTCTGCTCATATCTATCTTATCGGTAATATATAGTTATGTCAAAAAAATAATTCTTATTGTGAAAAATACGCATGCACACATATCTTTAAGTCTGCCGGTTGCTGAGCAAGATCAAATTATTGGCGAGTTTGCAATTACTCAGCAGTCTCTTATATTTCTATTTATTCATTTTAAAATTTGTAATTGAATAGATAAACCGAATATAATTTAACGATACCAAACATTCAACCGTCAAAGAATAAAATCATTTTACAATTAATGGTGTATGGAGACTGGTGATATCTGTTGAAACATAATCACCATTGATAATTGTTAAGTACAATCTATAATGATTATGGTTTTTCGGTATTTTTAATGATATTTTCGCATCCACTCCTATGTCCTTTATTGCAAGATAGTTTCCATATGCGTCACATTTCACCAATGACCACTCATACCTTAAACCCTTAATTTTAGAGGCAAATTGCCACCCCTCATCCTTTTGATATACCATAGCATGAAAAGTGTAAGTTTTATCATCATAAATTAACTTCGCGGGTTTGAAGATTTTAATTTTAGGCAATTCAATCTTACTACTATTCTGATTTAATTGAGCTGAAAGTGTTGCATATGATGGTTTATACCTACCTTTTCTATCGACTATTCCATCAAAATCAAGTTTATTACTCTCATGTTTGTCTTGCCAAGACATAATAAAGAAGGGGGTTTTATTTCTTACAATATTATGATCTTCTAAGAAATCACTTTCTATTCCGCTTAAAATATACTGCTTTTTTATTTCTTTTAAATATGCAACCACATCATCTAAATACTCAGGATCCTTAACCAACAGCCCTATAGCATCAATATTTTTTATGTTTGATAGTATCCGATTGATATGAAATATAGAATGTTGGTTAACTTCAACATCAACTATCAAAGGACGTTTAGCATCTATTTTTTTTATTTCAGCAACTAAATTTTTTAGCCATAATATGTATGATCTATTTTGATAAAGAATTGAAGGTTTATGGTAAAAGTTGTTTTGATTGTATTGAATATCATTTTCAATATGCCAAGAAATAATGTTGTTGGAATCTTTGAGAGCACTAATTGATTTAATGATGTCCGATTTTAAGGCTTCAGTTTTTAAAGAATCCACCATAAAATCGAGGTTTTCAGGGATCCAGAAACTATAAGAAATATTTAAACCACAAATTTTACTGATTTCTAAAACATTGTAATTATAAATAGAATTGTCTTGATATTTTATGGTATTTATTCCTAGACTTTTAAGGTTTTTAAAATCAGAAATTAATTTCTTCCTATTTAAAACATGGTAATCATTTTCCCAATTATGCCCTTGTTTAAGATTGATTCCTCTTATGTAAGGCATCTTTACCTCATTTGTATTAATCTCCGGGATTGTGGTCTTACCTTGGGGTAGTGGCTTTGGAATATAATCCGGTACATCCTTCTTAGCAAACATGTTAATTGTAGTTTGTTTTGAAGTTATGGACCAATCTAAATAATCATTGTATTTTTCGCCAGATGGCCAATTATTATCATATTTACTATTAAAATATATAATTGATTTTATTTCCTTAAAATCAGTTTCAATGGAGGTGACTGCATTATCTATCCAGTTTGAGGAAATTTCATTGGAATCATTTTTTAATGAACCAAATTCAGAAATGATTACAGGTGTCGAAGGAAGTTTTTTAAATTTATTATGAAATGGCATGTACAAAGAATCAAATTCTTGCCACTTACCATCCGCATTTAATTTTCCATAATTTAAAATATTAACTCCGATCCAATCTACATAGGCTTTACCAGGATAATAGGAATTTATATTTTTTGATTTCCACGGGTTCCATATCCATATAACATTGTCTGCCCCCTCTTTCTTAAAAATTTCATAGGTATGGATCCATGCCGATTTAAACTTTTCTGGCGCAGTATTTCCGTACATATACCAAGGATAAAAAGGATTGTCAAATTCGTGGGCAAATCTTAAGAAAATAGGTTTATTTATTTCTCTAAGCTTATTTGCAAAACGTACAAAATAATTGTCGAAATAACCATTTTCTATAAGGTCGTAAACGTGCTGACCATTTATTTCGCTACCAAATGTGTTTAACCAAGGTTCCCAAGTGATTACTGGCATGGATTTTTGATCATAGATAGTTGCGATTAAGTCATCGGGAAAACTATTTTCAAAATATTTATCCCATGCTACGTACAGCGAAATTAGATTGAATTCATTATCAACCATTGTGGATAGTTTATCAACATCAACCATATCTGTTAGACCACTATCTTCTTTAGGAGCGAAAACACCTACATAATTGATAGTATTTATCACATTTTTTTCTGGGGTAACTCCTCCCCACTTTACATAGTCTCCATAATATTGAAGGCCAGCACAACTGATCACAAAAAACAAAGTTAAAATGAGTGCGGATTTGTTGAAAAAGTTAAAAACTCCATTTCTCATTGCATTAGTATAAACGATATGATGATGAGCCGTGGCTGATTCAACAGATTTATTTTCACTATAGGCATAAACCAAAGTATAAAACATGAAAAAGGCATTGAGCAACGCAAAGCCAGACATGACTATTGAAAATGGTGTAAAATCCAGATACAGGCCATAAAAAACAGCAATTATTGATATGATGCCAATAATTAAGTTGGGTATTACTATTTTGAAACTAGTTACCTCTTTATCATCTTTGGGCGTTGGTAGGTAAGGCACTTTTTTTCTGATGATAGTATATATAAAACCTAACAGAAAGATCCACCAGGTACACATTAATAATAATCCACCCTGTAAATGTATGCCACGTTCACTTTTATACATCACCCATTTTTGCACATACACTCTAATGCATATTATAGAAATTAATACGGGCATATAAATAAGTCCAAACCTTATAACATTTCCTTTCCAGGGCAGGGAAGCATTAAATAACGATAAAATGGGAATTAAAAAACCTATCAGAAAGAATAGACCTGATAGGTAATGAAGAGGCAATATACCATAATGTAATTTTTGTCTCCAACTAAATTTTTTAAAAAGTTTGGGATACACTGAAACCAATAATTCTAAGGTACCTCTTGACCATTTTAATTGCTGCTTATAGTACGCCGTTAAAGATGCAGGAACCAATCCTTTTGTAAAAACTTCAGGCACATATATAGATTTCCATCCTTTAGC
The DNA here is from genome assembly GCF_053579655.1 of Gelidibacter sp. Taxonomy (NCBI): domain Bacteria; kingdom Pseudomonadati; phylum Bacteroidota; class Flavobacteriia; order Flavobacteriales; family Flavobacteriaceae; genus Gelidibacter; species Gelidibacter sp. Next base: position 174,956 of record NZ_JBMDWE010000001.1, read on the forward strand.
ATGCAATTGCATGGCTGTATGCATATCCTCAGATAATCCCGCCGCATGTCCGCCAATTGAGTCTAAAGCCTTGCGTCTGAAAATACAATTGGCACCAATGGCATTAACTGTTCCATATGAATTCATGGACATCATCATAGGTCCATAAAAATGAAAGGTTTGTTGCGCTGCGCCTTCCGCAACGTAAGATTCATCGACATTATAATAAGCCTGAACTGTTTGTACGAACCCTATGGCATCTTCATCAAAATACGGAATAATTTCTTCCAAAAAATTGGATTTCGGAATGTGATCAGGATCTAAAATAAGGCATAAATCTCCAGTGGCTTGTAATAAAGCATTGTTAATATTGCCCGCTTTTGCGTTGATCCTATTAGTTCTTGTGACATGGATAATATCATTTTCCTTACAAAAATTCTTTAAAAAAGCATCATTAGCTTCATCGCATAAAAAAGTTGTGTGAGGGTAACCCATTTTTTTTATGGCTAAAAGCGTCTGGGTAGTCATTTCATAAGGTTCGCCAGGGAAATACGTAGTAAGAACATCTACCGTAAATTGTTTCTTAGATATGGGTTTTTTAGGAATGCTAATATTCCAGTAATGATACCATATATATACAATTCGTAAGGTATCAAATAGAATTACAGCGGTCAGTAAAACGAATAAAAATGGGGTTTCAATCAATTCGGGCTGAATAAACCAATAAAAGAAGTTAAGCAAACTCAACAGTGCAATCACAATAATTGAACGGAGAATAAGGAGTTCCTTTTTACTTGGGCTTTTTATAATGTTATGGTCGGTCATTTCTTTAAAACATAAAAGGGGATGTTTGCTGTAGCGAAATTTCCTTTTCCATCGTATACATAGGCAAAAATCCTAAAAGGACCTTCTTTGTCGGGTATATTAAATGTTAAGGAATTTGCCTTCTTTTCAATAATACGTATGGATAGTTTTTTTGGTTGCCTCTCGTTTTCCGTTTGATTATAGTTCCACCCTTCATTAAAAACCTCCCACTTAAATTGATAGGTTGTGTCCAATGGACTTTCCATTATAATCTTAGCGGTTTTAATTTCATTGGCACTATAAATCAATGTATCATTTGCGCCTTGGTTATCTATAAGCATATATTTAATTTGTGGTGGCCAATCATTTTCGTTTTTTGGAGCACCCCAAAGCGATTTTAAACTATAGAAGACCTGTGATTTTCTTCCATCTTCATCAAAAACACTAAACCAGGTATGCGTGTGTTCTTGTTTTTGTCCCCAGAAAAACGCTAAATCCCCTAATGATGCTTCGTCTTTAAGAATATTTGCATTATACAGTTCAACATATTGCTCTGCTTTTTTTGTACTTGTTTGCTCTATAGGAACCAACCATGGCGTCATGGTTTCTTCCCATGGTCCATTGCTGCCATATTCACTTATATAATAAGGCAGCACATTAGTTACAATTGCAATTTTTTTCATTAGTGGCTTTATCATTTTAAGATTTCCAAAGGCATTAAAACCGATCACATCTAATTGTGGAGAATGTAAATGAATGCTTAGGGTTTGCGTTCTTGATGGAATCAAACATGTGCCTACGGGATGATTTGGATCTTCCTTATGTATCATATCAATGAGCTCATTGAACGTGTTTATAAAAGCATTCTTTCTAAACACCAATGGATAATCAAGTTCATTCCCTAAGTTCCAAAACAAAAGCGCTGGATGTTTTTTATACTTGTTCACCACTGTCTTGATACTATCCTTTAGTTCATTAGTCTTTTTTTCATCAGAATAAAAATTGTACTCCTTATTATATTTAGGTAGAGGAATATCAATTATTACTGCTAAATTATTTTGATGAGCCTCATCAAGTAGGGCTTCACTAATTGAGTCGTAAACACGAATAGTATTGGCGCCAATTTCAGATAAAGAATTTAGATAATGATGACCAGAAGCACCTCTAATCTTAAAAGGAGCACCATTTCTATAAAGTTTAAAACTGTTTTGATCCTTTGTTATATAAACTGTTTTTGTATCATCAGCAATTTTTGTATCGGAGTGGGTGTAGAAATATATTGCCATGGTTAAAAGCATGACACTTAATATAAGTAAGGAAACCCATTTTAATATTCGTTTCAACACATTTGAAATTTTGAAATGAATGTAATCAATAAAGTTATATCAATGAATTACTTCTGATTAAAAACCTAATAGAGATGATAAAGGGTGTTTTTAGAGATAAATAATCGATATAATGGTACCAAATTAGAATCCAGTCCATAATCATTAATTCTATTAGAATATATACCTAAAACCTAATAGATAATCACCTTCAATGGTGCCAAAAGTGAGCTCCAAATGCTCTAGTTGATATTCGTTTGTAAAAAGCAAAGTGCTTCCGATCCCAACAACTGCGCCGGCCAAAATATCCCAACCATCATGCCTTTGGGCATCGAGCCTGCTAAAAGCCGTAAATCCCGCTATGGCATATGCAGGAATACTATATTTAAATCCGTAGCGCTTGTGAATAAATGAAGCGCCCTGAAAGGTTGTGGAGGTATGGCCCGAAGGAAAAGCATAATCACCTTGATCATGAGGTCGTGGTTTATTTATGGATACTTTTAATACATAGGTAAGAGCTTGATTCAGTAAAAACCCCTTAGTAAATTGCCAGGTTCCCTGCCTATCTTCCTTAAATAAAGTAACTGTTAATGCAGCGACAGGAACCACAAAAAAACCAATATCTCCTGCAGTTTCGACCCCTGACTTTTGAGCGTTAATCGTATAGCAATTGAACACTAGAAATACAGTCGTAAGTGGTATAATGATTAATTGCTTGCGCATTACTTTCGTTAATATAAAGTGATTTTTCGTTAAAGCATTTCTCCTACGCAATGATCGCCATTTTTTTATTTTAATCAAATATAGAATTTAAATCTTTAGAAAAATTAAAACCTATTAAATCCTCATTATGAATATCATACCAACGCATTTAAGGAGTCTCTCTTAACAAAAACGGTAAGCGTTGAGTCCTTCATCGCCACTAATTCGCCAACAATTTGTGCATAAGAAAAGCGAGAAGGAAACAATTTAGATGTCCTTAAAAAACACTGATTAGGATTAATTATGGTCAAAAACAATCTGCAAATCTAGAGGAAAATTAAAGCCCGATCTAAGGTCAACAAAAATCCCGAAACACAATAGCATTTCAGGAGTTTATCATTCTAAATCAATCACTTAAAAAATCGCTCAATCATTCTCATCATCATTTTATTTTTTAATTTAGTTTTTTCAATCTTACCCTCTGGATTGATGGCAATTTCCATCTCGCTCTTCCCTTTTTCGATCATAAACTCATACAACATTCCCTCTTGGGTCTCAGATATTTCGGCTTCTTCAATTTTGTAACCTGGATATGCACTCAATAAAGAAGACTTAATGTTTTGTGGAATGTCCTTTACACTTATTTGATGTTCGGTTTCTTTCCAAGTCCCATCTTCCCTAAAATTTGCAGAATATTTCGTGTTATTCATTTTGAACTCAGCTTCCCATTCGGTGGCATTTTCTTTATCCCATGTTACTTTGGTTGCTGTTGGGAATTTCTTTGTGAAGGCCTCTTTTACTTTTTGTGGCAACGGATCGCTTGATGTAAAAGCAAACATGACACAGACCAGAAATGTTCCTAAAATAATTTTTAATGTTTTCATCTTTTATCCTTTTTTAAATTAATCTTTTCGTAAATGTATAACTCAATTCTAAAGATAGATTAAAGGAATTCTAAAGGGTTTTTAAAGGCCAGTTATTATTATTATTATTATTATTATTATGGAACAACAAATCATTGAAGGCAATGAACTACTTGCGGCTTAGTTTATCAAAATTAGAGTCTCGACTTCTGTTTGGAATTCAATTAATTACAATCCCATTTTGAGTAGACAAATCCAAACGGGAACTTAAATTTTGATATCTGTTAAGAATCCTCTGATTGTCGTAAAATCACCTTCTTTCTTAATTTTTTGCAGAAATGTGTCAAACTTGTAGCACATTTTATCTCCTGAGATTTTCTTTATATAAACAGGAATATCAAATTCATTGAGATCTGCAAATTCCCAAGGGTGAAAATATAAATGTAAGTACCCATCTTTTTTTAAAGCTTTTAAACAAAAAAACAGGTATATCTTTAAAGCCATATTTTTAAAACTTAACCAAAACAAAGGAATCCTGAACAGGGTAGCTACTGAAAAAGGGACTATAATAATTCCAATATGCTTAACTATTTTTCGAGACTTATTGAAATTATTATATCTGTTAGGGATATATGTAGGATTTAAAGAGGAATCGTAATGATAGCCTGCTTCCTTTATAAGATGAGAATCTAATGTCTTAAGTCTTGGGCTTCGAATTCCAACGATTTTAGTACCTGAAATCTCTTCAAGCTTTTGTTTTGAAGATAAAACATGGTCCGGATTATAGTCAGAATGATAGCAAAGATGCGAGGCAAGTTCGTGGCCTTCATCCACAATTTTTTTATAAGCTCAGAATTATTTTCTGCGTAGTACGCAGTTGTGAAAAACGTAGCAATCACTCAATGCGCCTTTAAAAGTGCTAACACTGCTATTAAACCTTCGGTCGTGACCTCAAGTTGTCTTTTTTTAGTTATTGTTAGATGATATTCAATTGGCAAATCAAATTCCTCTAAATCCAAGGTTATCAGTAATTTATTGTTCTTGATTTGATTCCAATTATGGATACAAAATTAACGAATTCATTTAATATTGTTTTGAGTCTAAAATTTGTGAATTGAATATCTTCTCTTGGATGGACGTTTAAGCTTTTTATAGTGAGTTTTTGTTTTTTTACTTCTTTAAGGAATTCGAGTTCAAAATTAAAACTATCAATTTTTGTGGTTAAAAAAGCAATTCTTCCTTTTTTCATTAAATCCTTTTAAACCGGCTTGGGTGTCGATACGATTAAAGCCTAAGATTAAAAAATTGGAGCATCTTAAGCTAAATGATAATATGCGTCTAAATAAGGGTAAACTTCCATGATAATCATATGTTCTATTACTTATGATAACATCATTTTTTTGAATTTTCAAAGCTTCAAAAACATGATAAACAGCTTGCTCTCCAAAAGGAAAATCCCAATCTGAATATATATAATACTTTGAATTTGCATTTTTCAAACCCGTTCTAACAGCAAAACCTTTTCCTTAATTCTCAGGGTATGAAACTATTTCAACATTATCATACCTATTTCTTAGATAATTTTTTCCAGCTTCTAAATCACTTGTTAAACCATCATCTACCATTATAATTTTAAATGATGTTTTAATAAATAGTATGTTTATGACTTTAATAGAATCATCTAAAAGATTTACCCAATTTAAAATTGGGTTATAAATCGGCAAAACGATAGATAATTCCGGCTTTAGATTCATTTATGTTTTAGTTATTGCTCTTACCAACTTTGAGGTGAAAACCTCATAATTCACTACAAACCAATTTATTGAAAATAAATGACACCATTGTTAGAATCCACTGAAATTAAATCAGATAATTTTAGCGGGACAAGAAGGGCAATTTCACAAACTGCGAGGAGGAAATAATCTATTCTTAATAAAATCTCATATGAGCTATATTACTGGTTAAACACTAAAAAATATAACCAGCCATGGCTATAAAAAAATGGATCTATCGTAAGAGTATCCAATGCGATGAGGAGCATATAAAGTTGCGATCTCAAAGTTATTTATTAAATTTTATTTGGAATATGTGCTGTCCAAAGCCATTTCTTATTGAAGACTGAAAACGATAGGTTGGCGTAAACCCATAGTACTCACATATTTTGTTTACAATAGCAAGTCCTAAACCTGAGGATTGCTTATGATTTCCTTCCCTATACAAACGCACAAAAAGTTTTTCTGGTTGTATTAATTCCTGTTTGCCACTATTGGAAATCAACAGCGTATTGTCATTGGTAATAATAGCGATACGCTCCTCTCTATTTGTATATCTAATAGCGTTTGATATAAGATGAATCACTAAAATGTCAGCCAAAAACGGATCCATCACTACAGATAGTTCCGTTTCAGAATTATAAAACAGGTTATTTATTTCCAATTCCTTAAAATCCTCAATCTTTTTGTTTATTAATTCGGTAAGGTTAACGTTTTCTAATTTCACGAACTGATTATTATCTATTTTAGTAAGTGTTATGATTTTTTTATTGAGTTGTTTCAAACGTTGGATATCCATTTGAATGGAAGTTATTTGGTCAAACTGCTTATCACTGATGGCATGTTCATTAATGATGTTATCTATTTTTGCCTGAATAATGGCCAGAGGCGTTTGAATTTCATGAGAAACATTTTCTGTAAACTGTTTTAAGCCCTCATAATCCACCTTGACTTTACTGGTTAATAGTTCTATTTGACTTTTCAAATCCGAAAACTCCAACACATCACTATCTGCTAAGCGTATAGGTTCCTTTGAGGTTAATGAAAATTTTTTCATTACTTCTAAATTATCAAAGAACGGTTTCCATAACTCTAAATTTCTAGAAGTATTATAGTAGAAAAGAAATATAAAAGCCAACACAAAAATGCTGATGTTTGAAATAACAATGGCCAATAAAATATCCTCAGATTCTACAACCAAGGTTCGAATGGTGATATGGTAGTATTCCTCGTTAATTTTTTTATAGGTTGAGAGTTCCCTAAAAAGTTTCATTTCGTCTTGAGAAGGGTCATACATAAGTGTGTCCTTTAACACTTCCTGTTTTAAAGCGTTTACTTTTTTAATCTCTGTAACTGGTGGCAACGAATAGATTACTCCTTCATTTTTCAAGGCAATACTAACTCGTGCTTCAGCTGAATACAGCGCCTCCTCCACCTCCTTTTTGAGCAAGTTTTTTGTGTAGAAATAATGCGATATGCAACTAAGGATAGTTAGAACGAGCCCTGTCAAAATAAAGGTCTTAGAGGTTTTCCATATGAGTTTGGTCTTTTTTGCCACTTATGCTTGGTCTTCAACAAATTTATAGCCACTGCCATAAGCCGTTTTTATATACTTGGCACCTTCTGCAGTTAATTTCTTTCGTAAATTATTGATGTGCACGTATATAAAGTCGAAATTATCCAATACATCACTATGGTCGCTCCACAAATGTTCTGCAATGATTTCTTTGGAAAGCACACGGCCTTTGTTTGAAATAAAAAACACTAACAAATCATATTCCTTTCGCGTAAGTGCAATTGACTTTCCATTGACATAGGCAGTTCTAGATTTGGTATCAATGCTTATTTCATGAAATTCAATAAAGTCATTACCTCCAAATTTCCCCCGACGAAGTATCGCAGTGATGCGGGAGTTAAGTTCTGCAAGATGAAATGGCTTGGTCAAATAATCATCAGCGCCAAGATCCAATCCCTCTTATTTATCACTTAACGAATTGTTTGCTGAAATAATAATAACACCAGCAGTTTTCTTTTCTTTCTTGAGTACTTTCAAAATATCAAGGCCACTGCCTGAAATAAGGCAAATATCTAATATGATGACATCGTAATCATACATATGAATTTTATCAAAGGCTTCATCATAATCTGAAGCAACCTCACAAACATTGCCATCACGTGTTAAATACGTAGCGATGGATTGTTGTAAATCTATTTCATCTTCGGCTATTAAATATTTCATGTGTCTATAATTACCTCTATAAGTTTCAAATAATAAATTTAATATTGGATGCTCAAAAATTTCTAAAGTAGCTACAGATGAGAACACCATGGTTCATACCCATTTCATCAAGATGTTAAAAAATATTTAAATTTTTTAAGATTCAACCTCACGGAAATAAAAAACAATCCATAGTTCATACCTTCTATTCTTTTATCAATTTTAAAATTGTTGGTAACACAACGAGCAAAAGAGGTAAGGCAAAGATCAATCCTCCAATTACGGCAATAGCGAGTGGCTGATGCAATTGTGCCCCGGCGCCTATGCCCAAAGCTAAAGGTAAAAGGGCCATAATAGCTGCAAATGCAGTCATTAGCTTTGGACGCAGACGGGCAGCTATGGCGTATTCAATTCTTTCAATATGTGATAAGGACGCGTCACCTTCTTGATATTGCCGGTACGTGAAAATTGAATTTTCGCCAATGATTCCAACAATCATGATGATGCCCGTATAACTACCAACATTTAATGGCGTTCCGGTAATATATAGACTCAACAAACATCCTGCAACACCTAAAACTGCAATAACGATAATGGCCAGCGCTATTTTTATCTTTCTAAACAGAAACAAAATAACAATGAACACTAACAAAACTGCCGAAATCAAAATCATCATTAATTCTTTAAATGCTTTTTGTTGATCTTGATACGCACCACCATATTCTATGGTATAACCTGCCGGAAGGGATATGTTTTTGTTCAAGTGACTTTGTACGTCTTTTAAAGTTGAACCTAAATCGCGATTATTCAATCGGGCAGTAATAACGCCCATCGATTTTTGATTTTCACGATTAATTTCTGCCACGCCTTTTCCCATTTCAATTGAAGCCACAACATTGATAGGAACGCTGGCGCCACTTGGCAATAAAATAGAGGTGTTTTTTAAATTTTCAACCGAGGTTTTATAAGCATCCGGATAGATAAGTCGAATATTCACTATTTGTTCTTTGTCTATCATGGTACTCACCACAGTACCTTCAATTTGGGTCTGAATTTGTAATTGAAAATCGGCAACGGTCAAGCCCAATTGTGATAACACTGGAACATTTGGAATAATAGAGACAGTTGGCCCGGCAACAATGACGCCATCGTTGACATCGGCAGTACCTGCTACTGTTTCGAGTTCTGTCGCAATTTTTTTCGAAAGTAACTCCAAAATTGTCACATCATCCCCAAAAACCTTGACCTCAATAGGCTGTACCGAGCTCATCAAATCGCCAAGCATATCGCCAATCACCTGTCCAAAATCAATAGTGAGTTGTGGAACGGCCTCTTCAACACGTTTTCTTATTTCGTCAGAAACTTTCGTGGTGGTTTTGTTTCGTTTGTCTTTCAGTTTTATTAAATAATCACCACGGTTGGGCTCCGTAATAAAAAAACCCATTTGCGTTCCTAATCTGGCGGAATACGCCTCTACTTCTGACTGTGTATCTAAAACACCGTTCACAATTTGGAGCATTCTATCGGTTTCTTCAAGGGTTGTGCCGGCAGGACTATAGTAATCCAAAACGATGCTACCTTCATCCATTTCAGGAAGAAAACCAGAGGGCAAACGCGAGGGAACGATGATGAGAACAAGAACACAGAGTCCAAAAAAAAGAATGCCAATGATTGGTTTTTCCAAAACACTGTGAATCCATTTGGTTTTGGGCTCATGTTTATGTTCCAACGTTTTATTTCGTGTAAAAATAATGGACAGCACTGGCACAATTAACCAGGTGGCCAAAAACGAGGCGGCCAGTGCAATTATCATACTAAATGCCATCACTTTAAAATAGGCGCCGGCAACACCTGTCATCAGCACAAAAGGAATAAAAATAACCAAGGTACTCAATGACGATCCTACCATGGCAGGAAATAGATAAACAATGGCTTCATGTGAAACCCAAGTTATGGACTGTTTCGGATTTTCTTCTCTTATTTTATGAATTTGTTCAATAATGATGACCACATCATCTATCATGAGGCCGATGGCGGCGGCAATAGCGCCCAAGGTCATAATGTTGAAGGTATAACCTATGGCATCCAATAAAATCAATGTCAATGACAAGGATACGGGTATGGTAAACAAAACAACCAAACTGGCAGAAAAAGAGCGGAGAAATATAATGACGACTACAAGCGCCAATACCAATCCAATCCATAAGACATCTTTGATACTAGCAATACTCGTATTGACAAAATCGGCTTGTTTATAATAGAGTTTTAAAGTGACCCCTTTGGGAAGGGTTTTCTGTAACTCAGCCACCTTATGTTCAATGGTATTATTGACCTCTATTAGATTGGCGTTCGGCTGTTTTATGACAGCAATCAGTGGCACATTCTTACCATTGGCAAGGATTTTCACGTATTCTTTGACCTCATTAACTTCAATAGATGCAATATCCTTGAGTCGAATCAATCGATTAGGGCTATTAATAATAACCAGATTCTGCAAATCCTCCAGATCATCTACCGCATTATCAGTGAGCGTCAGATACATGCGATTGAATTCTGTGATGTAGCCATTGGATTGCAACAGATTGGAATTCACAATGGCATTTTGAATGGTCGTAATCGAAATCCCCAAAGACTTAATAACATCGGGCCGCAACACCACTTGATACTCCTTGTCCTTACCTCCTATCACTGCAATATCAGAAACACCGGGCGTTGCGGCCAGATAAGGTTTGATTTGATATTTGGCAATCTTTTTTAGATCGACTTGCGATAAACCATCGCCTTCCAAAGAATACCCCATAACCGGCAAAATGGAAGGATTCATTTTTTCGACCGAAAAAACCGTGTTTGGCAACACACTGCTTCGCGATTCATTGATGAAAGATTCTATTTGTGATTTGGCCGTATTGATATCAACATTCCAATCCAGATAAACAGAAATCTCGCAACTTCCACGAGAGGTGGTACTACGAATGTACTGTAATCCCTCTGTACGACGAATGATGTTTTCCAACGGAATGGTCACCGTCGTCATCATTTTATCCACCGGTTGTTGCCCCGCATCGGCAATCACTTTAATCTTCGGAAACGTAATATCCGGAAATAGGCCAGTCTTTAAGTTTTTGTATGTAAAAACGCCGCCCAAAAGTATAAGAACGCCAATGGCAAGCAATGGATATTTATAGGTAGCGTGCAGGTTTCTCATTGCTTTTGAATGTTTACAATCGTTGAATCCTGCATTTGATAACCACCTTTTGTGATCACAACATCATTGACTTTTAACCCTGCCGATTGGACTTGCACAATAGAATCGTTTCTTAAAAGCGTGGTCACAGTTTGCTTTATGGCCATAGAATCGTTGACCACTTTCAGCACCCAATAGTCTGTGAGCAACTCATTAGTTTGTAATGCCGTTTTAGGAATGGTCATGGCTTGAGCAGCTTCTTTATATATAATACGCACCTGAACATTTAGATTTTCAGGAAGATTTCCATCAGGCAAGGCAATTAAAAAAACTTGCGATTGTGCAACAGGATCTATAGTAGGTAACATTCCTGTGATTTTCGCTTTAATTGTTACTTCATTTTGTAAAATGATTTCGCACATTGATCCAATCTTTACGGCATCTTCATATTCATAGGGCACATTTAACTGAACCACTAAGGATTTTGGCCGTACTACGGTGGCCAATATATCGCCTTCGGCCACATAATCATTTTGGGTCACACTAAGCACAGAAATCACGCCTGTGGCGTTGCTCCTTATGGTAATGGGATTCACGAATTTCTCCAAGGAACTATCGATTTTAACCGCCTCTTTTAAGGCATCTTGCTCCTTGGTTCTAACCGATGCAAAAGTTTGTCCACTATTTATTTTATCTCCTATCTTATAGTTCATCCAAGAGATATAACCGGTAACATGAGCCCGTATATTTTCTTTTTTTTGATATAAAGTCACGCCGTTAAAGGTCAAATATTCCTTCATGTCATTTTGCGCTACTTTGACCGTGGTCACATTAATAGGTGCTTTTTTTTCAAGAATGGTATCACTCGACTTTTTACAGCTAAAAGCATTAACAAACAAAATGCAGATGATGAAAATTTTTAGGCCGGGTACTTTCATAATTACCAGTTTATATAATTATACTGGCTCAGCAATAACCAGCGATTGGTTTGCATTTGAAGTTTGGTATAAACGTTCAGTTTGTAATTCTGAATCACTGTTAAGTAATCTACAATGGAGACTTGCCCTTGAACTAATTTCCCTTTATAGATCTCAAGGATGTTTTCCTGTTTTTTTAGTTGCTTTTCCAACAACAGCAGCGTTATTTCATTTTGATTGATCTGCTGACGGATACTTTCCAAATTATTCTTCATTTGGATTTTAGAATTCTCTTTATAAAACGCAAGACTTTCCTCCTTTAGAAGGCTTTGCTGTGCATTGTATTTTCGTTGGTTCCCATCATAGATAGGAATTGTCAATCGGATACCTGCACTAGCGCCAATCTTTCGGTAGATGTTTGGAATTTCACTCGCATTTAAACCGGTATTGGCATAGGCCGATACTTGCGGCTTATACCGACTTTCAAAGACATTTTGATTGGCGAGCAGTTGCAAACTGTCGTTTTCGAATTTCTTTTGATAAAATAAAGAATTGGGATTTGTGATGGCAGTTATAGTTGGAACGTCCAAGCTTTCGGTATTTCCCACAGGCACACTACTCAAGATGTAGAGTTGATTGATGGCCACTTTGAGACTATTTTGAATTTGTTGCAATTCCAGCTTTTTGCTATCAATATCCAACTGGAGCAACAAATAATCACTCTCCATCAACACAGCGCGTTTTACCATCAATTCAACCACTTGCAACCGATTTTCAAGATCCTTTAAGATATCTTTTGTAAAACTCTCCTGCAATTGCAACTGATAGGCGACAATATATGCGTCCGTAATAGTTTTAGTGAGATTGTGTTTCAGTTCTTCCGAAGTAAGTAAAATTGAATTATTCTGTAACTTATTTTGAAATAAGAGACGATCAGTAATGGCCTGATTAAATAGGTTTTTCATCACATTTATTTGTGCAGAATACAGGCCACCATTTGTGATGCTAACATCATATCCAATAGCATTAGCTGATGGTGTCGTTGTGACGTCAATAGCTTTACCGTTGCTATTGAAAAAGGGCGCAACCAAAACATCGGAAGTCACATTCACCTGAAAGGCCTTATTCTGAGCTTGGATAATGGCATTCTGAAGCTCTCCGATTTTTAACAGATTTCTGTTTTCCTTTAAAGTTGGCGTATTCACTTCCGCTTGATTTAAAAAATAATCAAGACTTACCATATCTTGGGCTTCCAATTCGAAACCTAAAATAAATGCAAAAATAAAAAACAGTAATAGCTTCAAAATAATACTTTATTTAACTCAATTAAAGATAGTTATAAATGATTTTACTGCACCTAAAAAGGGTTGCTTTTATAAGTTTAAAAAAATAAACAGATCTTCCATTTTAAAACTTAAATGTCAATAAACATATTTAGAGAATCTAAAGAGTTTTTAAAGAACAAAAAAAACAGAAAGTATGGAGCGATCTAAGCAAGTAAAAACTCTTTAATATCTAATATTTAGGAACCGAGAACCTTATCCAAAACGACATCAGTTCTCTAACTGTTAATAGCATCATAAAAGGCCAACAATTTCTTGTTGGCCTTCCTCTTTCTCATAGCAATGTTTTCACAATCAATATAAAGTTTACACTTCATATTTTAAAAGCTGACCGATCAATTCTAGTCTGCTCTCAATCCTTATAAAATAAAAAGCTACCTTTAAAAAAAGATAGCTTTTGTGTTGCAAGGTTACTAATGTTTCTCTTTAGGGACAAAAAAATGTTTACTGTATGTTTCACTAGTCATCTGCATTCGTCCCTTGTCAAATTGTATGCCAGAGGTTAAATTATGATGACATTGTCCTGAAAATGAAATAAATATTATGAAAGTTTTGGGACTTTCCCTTTGACTCCCGCAAAAAACGAACGCATATACTCAAAATCGGCTTCCATATTATCGGTAGGATAAAAAGGTTCTGCAATCTTGTTTTGTTTGTGCTCAAAATCGAAAGTAAACATGATGATCGGCACATTTGCTTTTTTTGCGATATAGTAAAACCCAGTTTTCCACTCGTGTACTTTCTTTCTGGTGCCTTCGGGAGACAAGGCCAAGCGGAACTCCTCCTTGCCTTCAAATAGCTTAGCAATGGCTTCTACTTTGTTCTGACCAGGACGTCTATCTAAAGGTGCGCCTCCAATGACTTTAAAATAATAGCTTAAAGGCCATTTAAAAAGTTCTTTTTTTGCCACAAAATTGGATTTGATTCCAATAACCCGACGCATCAACACTGCAATATAAAAATCATGCCAACTGGTATGAGGTGCCGCAATGACAACCGCCTTTTTAATGGTGTCTTTTGACATAGTGACATTCCCAACTACTTTCCACCCTAAGATCTTAAAGTAGATAAATTCGTATAACCATCTCATCCTACATTTTTTGATATAAAGCCTTCAATCTTTCTCTTGTAATGGACTGTTTCCAGTTTTTACCAATGGCATTTTCCCAAAGTGGCTCCAAACTTAAAGCCACATCAATCATAATGTCAAATTCATAATCTTCGAGCTGCGAACAAATGCCTTGAGGAATTTCGATATTATGGATTTCTTTCATCTTTTTAAATAAGGCGACCCCTTCTGGATAAAATTCTTCCAAATGATCAAAAACAATGCAATTTCCTATGCCATGTTTGGTTCCTAAAAGATAGCCAAGACCGTAACTCAGGGCATGCGCCACACCTACTTGAGAGTAGGCGATACTCATACCGCCATGCCAAGAAGCCATCATTAATTTGTCCTGTAATTCTTCTTTTGAACCGTTTCCATCAATAAATATTTCCTTGCATAAGTCGAAAGCCTTTTCGCCATAACTCTGACTAAAGGCATTTAAGAAGGTGCCATTTAAGGATTCCACACAATGGATAAAACAATCCATTCCCGTATAAAACCATTGGTCCTTAGTAACACTTTGGGTCAATTCTGGATCTAAAACAACCTGATCAAAAGGCGTGTAATCTGAATTGATGCCCAGTTTCTTTTCAGGCCCTGTCAGTACAGTTGTTCGTGATACTTCGGCGCCTGTTCCAGAAATAGTGGGCACGCCAACATGATAAATGGCCGGTGTTTTTACTAAATCCCAACCTTGGTAATCTTTAGAATGGCCAGAATTAGTGAGCATAATGGCGACAGCTTTTGCTAAATCCATAAGTGTTCCTCCTCCAATGCCAATAATACCTGAAGGTCTGTCCTTATGTTCTAAAATAATCTGCTCGACCAAGTCATCAACCTGAGAGGTTGTTGGTTCGTGATTTGCTGAAATAAAAATTAATTGATCGGCATAAGCCAAAGAAATTCTCGAGGTTAACCAAGCATTTCCTTTGAAAACATCATCTACCAAATAAATAAATGGTGCTCTGGCATTTAATCGTTTTGGCTCTATAATATCACCTAATTGATTAAAACTGCCGCGTCCAAAAACAACCCTGGACACCATTGGGTAATTTCTATAAGTCATTTTTTAAAGTCTTAAACTCTAGTTTTTTGATTTTTGTTCAATAATGGAAGAACCTCCAATAAACTAGTTATGGTTTTATATTTTTTGTTGTCTTTTTCAGTGGCAACGACATGTTCATGCATCCATGTGGTATGAAATGGCACATGAATAGCATTTGCTTTTATGTTTATTAAAGGTAAAATATCTGATTTCAATGAGTTTCCTATCATTAGAAATTCAGAAGGTTTAATATCCAAATGGTTCAATAATTTGGAATAATTAGCTTCCTGTTTATCACTGACGACTTCTATATGATGAAAATAATGGGTTATTTTAGATTTTTCCAATTTTCGCTCCTGATCCAATAAATCACCTTTGGTCACAACGATCAATCGGTAATCTTGAGATAATGTGATCAACACTTCCTCAACCCCTTCCAAAAGATCAACAGGCTTACTGAGCATGTCCTTGCCAATATTCAGGATCGCATCAATTGTTTTATTACTGATAGAATTGTTCGACAGTTCTAAGGCTATTTCAACCATTGACAGAATAAAACCTTTAATTCCGTAGCCATACAAGGGCAGATTTTCTATTTGTCTTTTAAATAACTCCTGATCAATAGTATTTGCCGTTTCATAAGGCGCCATCAACTTTGAGAATTCAAGTTCAGCATCCCTAAAATAGGTTTCATTGACCCAAAGGGTATCATCGGCATCAAAGCCAATCACTTTAATGTTACTATAATCTATTTCCATAAACGTTTTGCGCGTTCCAAATCTTCTGGAGTATCTATTTCGACACCTTCAACATTGGTTTCAATCATTTTAATACGCTTGCCATATTCTAAATAACGAATACATTCTATCTTTTCAGAAGCCTCAATGAACTGCATTGGTAACTTATAAAAATCAAGCAGTGCTTGTTTCCTAAACGCGTAAATCCCTTTGTGCTTAAAATAACGTGCGCCAGCTTCCTTATCTCTTGGATATGGAATGACACTTCTTGAAAAATAAAGTGCGAAATTATTCTGGTCCACAATGACTTTTACCGTGTTTGGATTGCTGATTTCGTCCCAATCATGAATTTCCACCATTAAGGAGGCCAAATCGATTTCTTTCTGATGATCACTTTTAAAAGCGTTCAAAAGCTTCTCTAAACTTTCGCGTTCAGTAAAAGGCTCATCACCTTGTACATTCACAACAATATCAACATCCAAATTCTCAACCGCTTCAGCAATACGATCACTGCCCGACTGGTGATCTTTTATACTCATGATGGCTTTACCGCCATTGTTCACAATTTCATCATAAATGATGGCACTATCGGTCACCACATACACTTCATCAAACAAATTTGTAGCGACGGTAGCTTCGTAAGTTCTGAGAATAACGGTTTTACCCGCCAAATCCTGCATCAGTTTAGCTGGAAAACGTGTGGCACTGTAACGCGCCGGAATCATTGAAATTATCTTCATAGTGGTTCAAAAAAAATCTATCCAAAATTAAAACTATTTAAGGTATTTACGATTTGGAATGTCTAATCTTTTTATAAAGTTTAAAAATGATGAACAAAACACATATAACCAAGAGCACTGCAACAATTGGCAAAAAAATGGCAAAGAAGGAAATGATGATGGAAGCACCTGTTTCAATGGTTGATACTAACGGATTTCCAAATCCTGCGGTTGAAACTGTTGAGGTAATGCGAGATGCTCCTGCAGCACTTTTTATGGTGGCAGCGGTTCCGCCTCCAGCGATAATGGCCAATGTCCAAGTGATTATGGGGCTTAAATCGACCATTGTAGAAACCATGATTGCGGTTCCGGCAAGGGTTGCTAACGGAATGGCAATCGTATCCAATAAGTTATCGACGAAAGGAATATAATACCCAAGAATTTCAATTAAAGTGGCCACACCAAAAGTAATGACAGCTGACAGACTTCCTATCCAAAGCCATGAGGCGTTAAGTTCCCATACGTTAAAATAAGAAGCCAAACTGAGCGCAAATAAGGGCAAGAACACTCTAAACCCAACTGAAGCAGCCAGTCCTATGCCGAGGCAGATGCTGATGATGGTTTCCATTTTTGTTGTTAGTTGTTAAGTCGTGGATCGTAAACTGAAGTTTAGCTTATAAATTAAAATTTCTCTTTACGGATTTAAGTGCTTTCTATGGATTTTCAAAAAACTCCTCAGGAAAACCTATCAGATACAACTTCTCTTTTGCTCTGGTTATGGCGGTATAAAGCCATCTCAAATAATCCTTGTCAATGCCGTTGGGCAAATAAGGCTGTTCTACAAAAACCGTATGCCACTGTCCACCTTGTGATTTATGACAGGTAATAGCATAAGAAAACTTGACTTGTAAGGCGTTAAAATGCTTGTTGTTCTTGATTTTTAAAAACTTTCTATAATTAGAGGTTTCATCTTCATAGTCTTTTTGAACTTCTTGATACAACCTATTAGACTCCTCATAAGGCAATGAAGGCGATTCGGCTTCAATGGTATCCAAAAGCAAAACGGTTTCAAAAGGTGCCATTTTTGGATAATCCACCATTTGCACTTTCACTTCCGCAAATCGAAATCCGTATAAATCCTGAATGCTAAAAATCTCCAAAACCTGAATGATATCGCCATTGGCAATAAATCCGGCTTCGGAAGTTGGTTTGACCCAGAAATAATTATTCTTGACCACCATTAAAAAATCGCCGACTGTGAGTTCATTCTCATTGTTTAAAATGCGTTCTCTAATTTGCTTATTATAAAGGTTAGCCCGTTTGTTGCTTCTTACAATAATGGCCGTTTCCTCATGGCCTTGGTCGGAATAGCCGTCATTTATGGCATCCATAATTTCATAGCCATCCACTAATCGCACAATATCTGAATAGCCGTTAAGATCAAATTTGAAAGACTCAAAAAATTCACCTTCCAAAACTTCTCGAAGATGGGTAGCGTTCATCAAAATTCCAGAATCCTGTTCTTGCCGTACAACTTCGTCCAACTCCATGGAAATGACGTTTTTGTTGTAATTAAGATTGAGTTGCATGCTGTCCAATGCCGGACTTAAATCAGATTTGACAGGTGGCAACTGCGCTTTATCGCCTATAAGTAATAATTTGCAATTATGACCTGAATAAACGTATTGCATCAAATCATCTAATAAGGACCCATTTTCGAATAAACTGGAATCTGAAGGTGTATCCGGAATCATAGACGCTTCATCAACTATAAAAATAGTATCCCGATGTTTATTGGGTTGCATCACAAACTTGACGCCACCACCTTTATCCTTTTTGGGGAAATAAATTTTCTTGTGAATGGTAAACGCTTCCTTTCCCGAATAATTAGAAATTACCTTCGCTGCGCGTCCTGTCGGTGCCATTAATACTGCACTTTTTTTGATGTGCCATAAATTGGAAACCAAGGTGCCGATAATACTGGTTTTTCCAGTCCCTGCAAATCCCTTTAAGAGATATAATTGATTTGAACTGGTGTCAAAAACGAAATTTGAGAGCTGATCCAGCACTATATTCTGTTTTAAAGTGGGTTCAAACGGAAATTTTTGTTTTAAAAGCTTATAAAATTCAGAGGTGTTCATCGGCATTGGAGTCGTATTTCTAAAAGTGGAAAGGTAAGGCTTATAAGGTTTTGATGGAACTTAATGACCATATTTTTGAAGACCTGAAACAATTTATAACAAATACATTTTTTAATTTCAGCTTTTTTATTAGGTTTGGTTTTCGTGAATAAAAAAAAATTGTAGATTTGCGATAGACCAATTATAAAAAATAAACTCACAAACTATGCTAACAGTAATTCTTGCTATTGTAATTGTCGTCCTTCTTACGATTGGAATCGTATGGGTGATTGACAAATTTGTACCTAAAAACTTTAAGCCAATTTTACACATTGTACTTTGGGCAATAATTGCTTTTCTTGGCTATCAAACCTTCATGTCAGTTTACGGAGAGATCCAATTCAATGAACTTAAGGAAAAACGCTATTCTGTAGTTATTGAAAAATTAAAAGATATTAGAGATGCAGAGTTAGCATACAAACAAGTGAACGGTAAATTTACAGATAACTTTGATGAATTAGTAAAGTTTATTGAAACTGGGAAGTTTACAATCACGCAACGTAGAGACTCCACTGTTTTTGATGCCGAAGCAACAAAGCGTTTTCATGGTGTTGTGACTACAAAAGAAATTGTAATTGTTGACACCTTGGCTTTTGTACCGGTTAAAGATTCTTTATTTGGAGCTGATACGCGTTATAAAACAATGATGAATGTTCCTGTAGGAAAACCAGGTGCGAAATTCGATTTGAAAGCAGGTTTCTTAGACAAAATTCCTGTGTTTGAAGCAAGCGTTGACAAAGCAATTATTCTTGATGGTGAAGATGAGAATCTTATCGCTAAAGAAAAACAAGTCGTTTCGGTTGATGGCGTTAATGGACCTACACTGTCTGTAGGATCCATGAATGAAGTTAAAACCAACGGAAACTGGCCTAAAAACTATTCAAAAGACTAGTAATTTGAATTCACATATAATAAAAGAACTGTCCATTCAAATTAGTTTGAGTGGACTTTCTTTTTGTATCCTTAACCGTTCTGATTCTGAAATTGAGTATTTAAAGCGCATCGACTTTAAAAACAAATTCGTGCCTGAAACAGTTTTGGAAGAATTAAAAGGCGTCCTTTCCTCAGAGCCACTCCTCTCCCAACCTTTCGAAAATATTGTGGTGCTTTTTCAAAATGAACTTTCTAATTTAGTTCCAGAAGAATTTTATGAAGAAAATAATGCTGCGGATTATCTGAAATTCAGTTCGAAAATTATCAGAACTGATTTTATTTCCCACGATAAAATTGAAGCTAATGACAGCGTCAATGTATTTGTGCCGTATATGAACATCAACAATTATCTTTTTGAGGTTTATGGGGAATTTGAATATAAGCATGCGTCAACGATTTTGTTAGAACAAATTTTGAAAGCGGAAGAAGGTGCTACTGGCGATAAAATGTACATTAACGTCGAACCCTTCCATTTTGAAATGGTTGTGGTTAAAAAAGGTAAATTTCAACTTTACAATACTTTTGAATATTTCACAAAAGAAGATTTCATCTATTTTGTACTTTTCAGCGTTGAGCAACTGAAATTAAATCCTGAAAACTTTACGGTTAAGTTAACTGGTAATATTATGAAGGATGACCCATTTTACCAATTGCTGTACACCTATATTAGAAATGTGGAATTCGATGAACCTTCTAAAACATATTCTTACAACGATACCCTTGAGATCAACTCAAAGCATCAGTACTCACTTATTTTAAACAGTTTTAATTAATGCGAATTATCTCAGGCGAATTTAAAGGAAGACGCATCTCCGCGCCAAAAAATTTACCCGTTCGTCCAACGACCGACATGTCCAAGGAAGCACTTTTCAACATCGTGAATAATAATTTTTATTTTGATGAGATTTCAGTATTGGACTTATTTGCTGGTACTGGCAGCATTAGTTATGAATTTGCTTCACGAGGCACAAAAAGCATTACGTGTGTGGATGAAGATTTCGGCTGTATTAAATTTATCAATAAAACTGCTGAAGAATTTGAAATGCCGATCACTACCATAAAAAGTGATGTTTTTAAATTTTTAGAATCAGCGAAACTTCAAGTGGATATTATATTCGCTGATCCTCCTTATGCTTTTAGTTTAGAGTTGTTTTCTAAAATTCCTGAATTGGTATTTCAAAATGGATTACTGAAAGATGAGGGACTTCTAATTGTGGAACATGCCAAGCAGTTGGATCTTTCAAAACTGCCTTACTTCAGTTATTCTAAAAATTATGGCGGAAGTATCTTTAGCTTTTTTGAAAAAGCTGAGTAGAAGTTATTACACAGAGATGCACAGAGGAAAGCACAGAGATATGCGGAGTTTTTCTTTAAGATATAATCTATGCTGGGTACATCAGCTAGATCTGGGAGAAATTTAATTTTACCTCTTCTTACCTTTATTTAGATATAAAAACACAAAGCTCCTTGGAAGTACCAAAGAGCTTGTTTGTTTAAGTAGATCTATAAGCCGAATTCTGTACATTTTTATTTTGGAAAATGAATCCCAAAAATAAAAATGCCCTTATCATTTATCTGAGTGTACTGTTACCAGCACACTTTAGCTGTCTACCCTCCAACAATCGAGCGTGCCGCCCTTAAACGTTGGTATACATGACATTGCACCACATAGAGTTTACCTGCTTTCACTACAGCATGACCTGTACATTCTTTCTGTTGCACTTGTCCTGATCTCACGACCGATGGCCATTAACCATTATGTTGCACTACGGTGTTCGGACTTTCCTCCACCCCGAAAAATCGGGACAGCGATAAGGCGATTTACTTGGGCGCAAAATTACTTTAAAGATTTAAGTACTTAGCGTTTTAAGCACCTAAATTTTTCATATTATTAAAAATCCATCTTTTTCAGTCCAATACTCAGGGCGCTTACAACTTATTACGCCCTTTGTTGATAACTAATACTAAAATCTCCGTTTGTAATTCCTTTATTGGTGCCGAATTTATAACTTTGTTCCTTTCAGTTAGAGGTCAGTTAGACCCGAACTTGAATCTAGCATAACCAATGGAACAATTCGTAGTATCGGCACGCAAATACAGACCACAAACCTTTAAGGATGTTGTGGGCCAGCAGGCTATTACCAATACTTTGTTGAATGCCATTGAACACAATCATTTAGCTCAAGCCTTACTGTTTACTGGTCCGCGTGGTGTTGGAAAAACCACTTGCGCGCGTATCATGGCTAAAATGATCAATAGTGACGGTACAGAAAAGGAAGATGAAGATTTTGCTTTCAATATTTTTGAACTCGATGCGGCATCTAACAACTCGGTTGATGATATCCGGAACTTAACGGATCAAGTTAGAATTCCACCACAAGTAGGGAAATACAAAGTTTATATTATTGATGAGGTGCACATGCTCTCTCAAGCTGCTTTTAATGCGTTCTTAAAAACCTTGGAAGAGCCACCAAAGCATTGTATTTTCATTTTGGCAACTACTGAAAAACATAAAATCATTCCAACCATCCTATCGCGTTGTCAGATTTTTGATTTTAAGCGTATTACGGTAAAGGACGCCAAAAACTATTTGCAATATATTGCACAAGAACAAGGGATAGACGCTGAAGACGATGCCCTCCATATTATCGCTCAAAAGGCGGATGGTGCCATGCGTGATGCTTTATCCATTTTTGATAGAGTGGTTAGTTTTTCTGGTAAAAACCTTACCAGACAGGCAGTAACAGAAAACTTGAATGTTCTTGATTACGAAACATATTTTACGAGCACGGACCTTATTTTAGAGAATAAAATTCCTGAGTTACTCGTTCTGTTTAATGAAACCTTATCAAAAGGTTTTGATGGCCATCATTATATAGCAGGTTTGGCTTCTCATTTTAGAGATTTAATGGTGTGTCAAAATGAACAGACCATAGAACTTCTTGAAGTTGGCGATGATACCAAAGTGAAATATATGGAACAGTGCAGAAAGACGTCTTATGATTTTCTGCTGAAAGGCATCGAGCTCGCTAACGACTGTGATCTCAAATATAAAAGCAGTAAAAATCAACGCCTACTTGTTGAACTCACCTTAATGCAACTTGCCTCTATCACTTTTGATGGAGAAAAAAAAAATAGCAAACATTACATAATTCCAGCATCTTACTTTAAGAAAAAAGGAATCACACCTGTGCCTGTAACACTTCCGAAGCAAGAGGAGATTGTTAGCACGCCTGCGGTCGCTGAACCAGCACAGATAAATGCTGAACCTAAAAAAACGGAAATCCCAAATCCGTATAGCCAACAAAGCACGCCTAAAATTGATTTAAAACCGGATGCCAATCGTACCTCGGGGCTTTCCTTAAAAAGTATTAAAGCTAAAAGAGAACATTTGATCAAACAAATGGAGGTTGTTATTGATCCTAATGATTTGCCATCAGATGATTTTACTCCTGAAGCCTTTTCAAAAGCTTGGGAAACCTACATCAACTCCTTAAATACAAAAGGAGAAAAGATCATGGTGTCGATGTTGGAAATGAGCAAGCCCGTTTTAAAGGGGGTTGAAATCCATGTCTCATTCCCAAATGAATCATTGAAGATAGAACTGGAGCGCGCGCAATTCCCATTGATGGAACATCTCAGAACAACGCTTCGGAATTTTAACTTATCTTTACATATCCATGTCAATGAGGAAATTGCCAAGCAATACGCCTTTTCATCGATGGATAAATATGAGAAGTTAAAAGAGAAAAATCCAAATATTGAGCTTTTGAGAATTACATTTGGATTGGATGTTTAACGTCAAACCATCATCTACCCGTTCTGAAGTATCAGGACAAAATCATCACTTATACATGAAAAACGTCCTTTTTGTAGTTGCTTTAATTTCAGTAGTTTGCTTGAGTTGTGATGGCAGGCAAACCAAAAAGGAAGCTTTAGAACGTGCTATAGCTAAACTCAACTTAAAAAGTAGTCCTATTGAAATGGTCACCTACCAACCAGAAGCCTATGTTGAAATCGTCACGGATACCATTATTTCCAACCACATAAAGGTTAACATCAAGAACTATTCGCTTTTAGATGAACAAATTCTTGTTTCAGATGCTACAGACGCCATTTATAAAAAGACCAATTACCAACGGGTATTTGCATCTGAAATAAGTATTTCTAATGCCTCTAAAGATATTTTTAGCATGCACATTTCTGCTAAACAATTTAAAACGATTAACGCTGAACCATTTTGGGACAGCGCGACTTTACAACATACTTGGGTAAATCAGGAACTTTCAACTGCAAACGATATCAAATTGGATATTTCCTTTATCAATCCTAAAAATAAGGCTTATAAATTCTACAGAATGTCTATTGATGCCAATGGTCAACAAACGCTTAACTTAATAGAAGAACATATTTAAAGAAAAAATAAAAATAACGTGATTTTTGCTTCGTCAAAATGACAAAAGAAGAAATTTTAAAAATTTAAAAAACATGCTCGGACTTAAATTACCTACTGATCCACGTTGGGTCAATATCGTTGAAAAAAATATAGAAGATATTTTAACAGATCATGCCTATTGCGAACAAAAAGCGACAAGCACAGCTATTTCTTTGATTGTTAGCTTTCCTGAATATACGGAGCTGGTACAGGAAATGGTGGCTTTGGTCAAAGAGGAAATCAGTCATTTTAAAATGGTACATGATCGCATCCTCGAAAATGGTTGGACGCTTGGGAGAGATCGAAAAGATGATTATGTCATTCAATTACTAACGTTTTTCCCAAAGGGTGGTAGCAGAACAACACAATTGGTCCACAGACTCCTTTACGCTGCACTTATTGAAGCTAGAAGTTGTGAACGTTTCCGATTGCTTTCAGAAGAATTAAAGGATAAAGAGCTGGCTGAATTCTACAGAAAATTAATGGTCAGTGAAGCCAATCATTATACGATGTTTTTAGGCTTTGCCAGACAATATGGCGATCGAAAAGAAGTGGATCAAAAATGGAATGAATTGCTTGATTTTGAAGCAGAAATCATGAAAAATTTAAGTGTCAAAGAAACCATTCATGGTTAGAATGCTATGATCTTAGTAACTAACATTTTCAATGAAAAAGTAAAGCTCCGATAATTTCGGAGCTTTACTTTTTTAAATAATTTTCAACGCTATTACAGCCTGTATGTAAAACCAAATTGCATGACACCTTGTTTGGCTTTAATATTTAAATCCTCGTCAAACACATTTGAAATTCCATATAAATAACGGAAATCGATTCCAATCTCGTCGGTAATCATATATTCGGCAAATCCAACACCTGAGAATGCGAAATTCTTAAATCCGTCATCTTTCTTATGAATTTTTAATCCTACCTGCGGGCCAACACCAACTTTAAATCCACCGAAAATATTGTAATTCAAGATGACTGGTAAGTTGAGATAATCCGTTTTATAATACTGTAAATTTGCTCCTTCAGGAGAATATTGCAATTCAGTCATTACCGCTAAGGTTTCGGTCAGGCCAAAATCTACAAAGGCACCAAATACAAATCCGAGTCTATGCGGATTGGCGACAATCCCATCGACATCATAATCCATGTTGGAAACGTTGGCCGCAAAGTGCACGCCGTACTTAGTGTCTTGAGAAAATGAAAAGGTGGTAATACCTGCAAAAAGTAAAAGAGTAAATATTTTTTTCATAGTTTCTTATTTGAGGTTGTGAATATATATTGAAATTAATCATTTCAAAGATATATTAGGTATGTAACAGTATAAAGAAGATAAACGGCTAGTTTATACCAAGCTTACACTTGAAACCGTACCAAAATAAACACTTTTAACAATCCCATCAGATAGTCCAATTTTAGGAACATAAATGTACTTGGCATTACTCCATTTCATGGCTGAAAGATAAATTCTGGTTGCTGGAATAATAACGTCCGCCCTATCTTGATTTAAATCCAATTCTGTAATTCGTTCTTCATAACTGTACGATTGTAACATATTGTAATAGGAGGTCAAATAGAAATACGTTAAAGGTTTTCCCATGGCTTTTCCGGAAATTTTAAAAATTTTATTGATGTTTCCACCAGAGCCTAACAAGTCAATTTTCTCAAAATCTTTGGTGTTTTGCTTGATCCACGTTTGCAACTCTAACCAAGTTTCTTTTTGAACCATATCATTCAACAATCTTACAGTACCAATCTTAATGGATTTTGAAGCTATGGTTGTTCCTTGATGAATCACAGAAAATTCACTGCTTCCACCACCTACGTCCACATATAAATAAGTTTTACCTCTATCGATAAAGCTGTTCAAATCAGTAGCCGCAATAATTGCCGCTTCTTCTTCGCCATCAATGATGTCAATCTTTATTTTCGTTTGTTTTTTGATGAGTTTTACAATTTCCTGTCCGTTTTCCGCTTCGCGCATTGCAGATGTTGCACAGGCTTTATAAACAACTACCTTATGCGATTTCATGAGTAACCTGAACGCGTTCATGGTATCAATCATGCGCATTTCATTTTCTATAGAAATTTTTTGGTTTAAAAACACATCTGCTCCCAAACGAATGGGCACACGAACCAATGCACTCTTTTTAAAAAGGGTGGGCTTTCCTTTTTGTTCAATGATATTAGAAATAAGCAAGCGTATCGCGTTAGATCCAATGTCAATTGCCGCGTATTTTTTAATTGTTAGCATAGTTTAGTTTTGCAGTTTATTAGCATAATAATCGTACATAGCAAATTGCGATCTGACTTTTGGCAAATTATTGTGTTTGTATTTATTTTCATGGTTACCACACAATAAACGTGCTTTAACATTGTCATTCCAGGAAATCTCAAAAACATCCAAAAGTTCATTTTTGATATCTTTATCATAGATAGGACAGGTCACTTCTACCCTATTTTCTATATTTCTTGACATCCAATCTGCTGAAGAAATAAAAACTTTGGGATCATTATTATTGCAAAACACCAACAATCTGGTATGCTCCAAAAACTTATCGATAATGCTGATGACCTCAATATTTTCGCTCATTCCTTTTATTCCAGGCACCAAGCAACAGATACCTCTAACGATCATCTGAATTTTCACGCCTGCTCTACTGGCCTCATAAAGCTTATCAATCATCATATAACTAGAAACACTATTGAGTTTCAGTTTAATAAATGCTGGTTTTCCACTTTGGACATTGAGAATTTCATTGTCAATGAGTTTATACAATTTTGTTTTGGTATAATGAGGCGATACAATAATATGTTTATACCTGAAGATTTTATAATTGGTTTCAAAAAAGTCGAAAACTTTAACCACATCTTTCAAAATCCGTGGATCGGAGGTGAATAAGGTATAATCGGTATACAGCGTGGCTGTGGATTCGTTGAAGTTGCCGGTACTTATAAATCCATAGTGTTTTATTTTATTGTTTTCTTCGCGTTCAATAACACACATCTTGCTGTGCACCTTAAGGCCTTTCACACCAAAAAGAAGATTCACACCGTCCGATTCCATTTGTTCGGCATAATCAATATTGGCTTGCTCATCAAATCGCGCTTGCAACTCAATGGAAACCGTTACTTTTTTGCCGTTTTTAGCAGCATTGATCAACGAGCTGGCTACATGCGAAATTTGCGCCAGTCGATAAATTGTGATCTTAATAGTTTTTACCTTCGGGTCCAAGGCGGCTTCCCTTAAAAACTTGACCACGTAGGAAAAAGTGTGATAAGGTGTATGCAGTAAATAATCCTTTTTGGCGATATTATTAAAGATACTTGTTTCTAAACTCAATCCTTTTACCGGTAAAGGTTTTATCTTTTCATACAATAAATCGGTTCGCCCCAAACTTGGAAAATCCATATAATCACGTCGGTTATGATAACGCCCTCCAGGAATAACGCTATCCTTGGAGTCGATGCCCATCATATTCATGAGTAATAACAAGGTTTCTTCATCTATCGTTTTGTCATACACAAATCGTACAGGTTCTCCAATTTGACGATGTTTCACACTGTCAGAAATTTTCTCGATAAAGCTTTTACTCAAATCGCTCTCAAAATCCAGTTCGCCATCACGTGTAATTTTGATCATGTGTGCTGAGATAGATTCGTACTCAAATATGTTGAAAATATCATTTAGACAATAACGCAATAAATCGTCCAACATGATGATATAATTGTCCTTGCCTTTTTTTGGCAGCACGACAAACCGATCCATTGTTTTAGGAATCTCAATAAGTGCGAACTGTTTTTTTTGATTAGTGAATACCATTTTCACCGCCAAATAGGCCGCATGATCTTTTAAGGTAGGTAGTTTTACCAGATCGCTCAAAATGATGGTAACCAATGCTGGACTTACGTACTGGATGAAATAGTTTTTAATAAAACGATGGTGGATGTCATCAATTTGAGTTTCGTTGACCATATGAATATTTTCATCTTCCAATCGTTTTTGTATGGCCGCTAAAATCTCAAGACTATCACTTTGCTGCTTAATGACAATTAGCGTGATAATTTCCAACAATTCACTTGCTGAAATTCCACCCAATTCACTTTTGCCAGTTTTTCCGGCTTGATCAATGCGTTTAACAGTGGCATATCTTACCTTAAAAAACTCATCTAAATTATTTGAGAAAATACCCAAAAAACGAAGACGCTCTATGAGAGGAACGGTTTCGTCTTCAGCTTCTTGCAAAACTCGTTCATTAAACTGTAACCAGCTTAACTCCCTATTGATGTATGTATTGGAATTTATATCTGTAACCATTAAGCGGGGCTGAATTATATCTCTGACAAATATATTCTATTTATAATTTAAAATAAAGGCACGATAGAAGATATAGCAGTTTGTTAACTTAAAAGATGCTCTTTTTTAGTACAAATTGACACAATGAAAAAACTAATATTATTTAAAATCTTTAGACGTCAGGATCATTTTGGTCTTTCCTACATTTACCTCTTTCCAATGATTGACGTCAAAGTCGATCATGACAAGACCTGACGTAGGGAGGTTATCAATATACGTATCTCCAAAACTATTGGCCAAGGATGTAAAGGCATGATTATGTCCGAAGATCATAATTTTGTTCAAGTCATCATCCAATGATTTTATGAACCGACGCACCTGATTGCCACCAAAATCATAGAGTTCTTGTTCAATAAGCAATAAGCTTTTTGGTAGATTTAAATTCTCCATAAAAACCTTGCAAGTTGTAGCTGCTCTGATTGCCGGACTGGAATAGATGGCATCAGGATGAAAATCATAGGCTTTAAACTCCTTAGAAATTAAATTTGCATCCGAAAAACCTCTCAGACTCAATGGGCGATTTAAGTCACTGACATCATCATCCCAAGAGGATTTTGCATGTCTTATCATTACGATTGTTTTCATATTTACTTCGATTAAAAGCTTATTTTATCGACAAAGTGTTGGGTATGTAAGAATAATAGTTTAAACTTGCGTCTTAAAACCGCTGACTATTAACCTTCTATACCTCTAATTTATGATAAAAAATAACCGATCGAGAATCTTTCCTCGCTTTTTTTCAATCCTTGCCTTCGTTCAAAAGGTCGAATTAGTCGATAAACATTACTGACAGAGCCTTTTAACGATTATATATGTGATTTGCCATTTTTATTTGATTGGAAGCTTTTATCGCTCTTTATTTGTCTCAACCTATTTATTATATGACCCTAAATCAAAATAATTTTTTAATCCAACATGCATTAGTTTATAGTGCCTTCCCTCAAATAAATTTCATATTAATAAATTGTTTTTTGTCATCTATTAATTTAGTTGACCTATTAAGATTTAAACTCCAATCGTAACGCTATGAAGATAATCTTTACTCCAATGCTACTAAAATTAAATTTAGTATTATTTTTTATGCTATTCGCAAGTGTGTTTGATGTCACAGGACAGAACACATCGAAGCCTGCAACCCAATCCAAGCAAGGTGTTAGGGTTAATACTGAAAATTATTTACACATCAATGATGCGGTAATAAATGAGTATAGTACTGCCAAACATAGGTCAACTCCTAAGTCTAGGCCAATGGTAGACCCATTCAATTGTGAAAGTGGTTTAGTCTACATCATTACTAATACAACTTCTCCAAATGGAAATGTTAGTGGGTTACACTCATACAACTTAGGAACAAAAACACAAACACTTATAAAATATCCATTGGTAGACAGCAAAACGTCTTCTCAGTTTGTCAATGCGATTGGATATAATGTTGTGGACAACTACATTTATGGTATTCTTCAGGGCACCAACACGGCAGTTAAAATCGATGCCACAGGTGCAATGGAATTTTTAACTATTACCGGTGATTTTGGAGTTGGAGATTATAGTTCAGGTGATGTCGATAAAAATGGTGTTCTTTATATTTATGGACAAGGCAGATTTGTTTCTATAAACTTAAACCCATCTGCTCCGGATTATTTAGAAGCAAAGACTTTATTGAGGTATTCTAAGACGTTCCATGATATCGCATTCAGTCCAATCGATGACAATATTTATATGATAACTAGTGATAGTAGTCGTACACTCTTGCGTTTCAATATAGCAACTAATACAGTGACTTCAATTGGAAATGTAGCTGGATTGTCAGCTGAAAGCACCAATTCATTTGGAACAGCATTTATGGACAGTGTGGGCAATATGTACATTTCTAATAATGTTTCTGGTAATATTTATAAAATTGCGTCACCTCATTCGGGAGGTCTTGTCGCAATTCCTTTTAACTCTTTAACTGGTTCTCCTGGAGACGGTGCCCGTTGCCCATATAAATCAATCTCTCCAAATGCCGTAAAGGATCAAGCATGTTTGATAAAAAATGAAACAATCAGCATTGATTTGATTCAAAATGATGGATCAGGAACTTATCCCATAGATTTGGCTTCTGTTCAACTTATTGATCCTATCACAAATGTAGCCGCAACAACCGTTACAGTTGCAGGACAAGGGACATTTAGTGTTGATAATAAAGGAATTATGACCTTTACGCCACTGGTTGCTTTTACGGAGGCTACAATAAATTATACTGTTTCAGATACTGTTGGTTTGGTGTCGAACCAGGCGTCAATAACGGTTACACTAAACACAACCTCTGCTCCAACAGGTGCCAGTATTCAATCATTTTGTACAACAGAGGCCTTAACCATTACTGCTTTGAAAGCAACGGGCTCTTCTATCAAATGGTATGCTAGCGCAACGAGCACAACAGCCCTTCCTTCATCAACAGTACTTGAAGAAAAGACTTATTATGCAGCACAAACGACAAGTTCAGGTTGTGAAAGTCTCGAGAGATTAGCAGTTACGGTTGAAATATCTGGAGGTGTTTCTCTGGTTGGTTCAGAAGAACTCACTTGTACTGATAATAAAACTTCATATATCATTAAAGCCATCTTCAATGGTAATGCACCTTTGAAAGCTAATGGTAATGGCGCACCGGGAGTATTTACCGATAATGGAAACAAAACATTTACTTGGGTTTCCAGTCCGATTGCTGCTTCACTCGCCACTTATAATGTAGAAATCACTGATGTTAATGGTTGTAACAGTGTCGTACTATCTGGATATGCACCTTTTGATTGTTTAGCGTTGCCATTTAACTGTGACGACGGATTGGCTTTTATATTAACTAATACTGGTACTGACCAAAATAATTATGTCACTGGACTTTACACTCTTAATTTAGCAACCAACGTTCAAAATTTAGTAAAGTATCCGTTAGTAGAAGACACCAGTTCTCCACATCGTTTTATTAATGCGATTGGTTATAATATTTTAGACAATTATCTATATGGACTTCTTCAAAGGACTAATAAAATCGCGAAAATCGATAATGCTGGAGACATTGAATATTTGGATATTACGGGCTCATTTACCCCAGGATACTATAGCTCAGGAGATATTGATCACAACGGTGTTCTCTATTTATATAATGGTTCTAAATTTGTTTCCATAAATCTTAATCCTGCTAATCCAAATTATTTAGTTGCCATCAACTTAGTAAATTATAGTTCATCCGTAAATGATTTAGCTTATAACGTTTTGGATAATAACATTTATATGGTAACAAGTTCTTCAACACCAAAATTGTTAAGATATAATGTTGCAGCCAACAGTGTTACCGATTTGGGTATAATTACCGGATTGGAAGCTGAAACTACTTCATCTTTCGGAACGGCCTTTATGGATAGCATGGGGAATTTATTTATTGCCAATAACGCTTCAGGTAACACTTACAAAATTGCTTCTCCTGAAACTGGTGGTGTTGCCGCAGCATTCTATAGCTCCGCAATGGTAGGATTACAACCTGGGGACGGTGCAAGATGTCAAAATCAAATTACGCTTCCTGTCGCCAATGACGATATCACATGTGGTACCGTCGATACGAACACTATTATAAATGTGCTTACTAATGACGGCGAAGGCTCATACGCTCTTGATATAGCTTCTGTTCAATTAATTGATCCTGCAACTTTGGCGCCAGCAACTTCAGTTGTAATCGCCGATCAAGGAACTTTTAGTGTAGATGCAAACGGAGTGGTAACCTTTTCACCAGTAGCAACGTTTACGGAGGCATCTGTTCAATATTTTATAAAAGATGTTCTTGCTAATGAGTCACAGTTAGCGACAATAACAGTGAAACTTAATGTATTTGAAGTTACTTGCCCCACTTTTGCTGATCTTAACGTTGAATGTTATGGTAATTTGCCAAATCAAACCACCTATAGTATCAAAGAATTTGAAGCTCTAGGCAATGGTAATGGACGCATTGATGATTCTTCATGTGGCATCATCAAAATCACAGCATCAAATAGTTCAGATAACGGAGACTGTTCACAGACTGTTACAAGAACTTACACGATTACAGAATATGCAGACGATGAAATCACGGTTATCAATACAATGGAATGCATACAGATTATAAAAGTGCAAGATGTAACTGCTCCAGTATTTGGTGAATTACCTGCAGAATCAACAGTGGAATGCGGATCTACATATGCGTTCGCACCGGCTACTGCGACCGATACTTGTGACTCCGAAGTGGCATTGACTTATGAAGACGTGACTGTTGCTGGTGCATGTGATAACAACTATTCAATAACAAGAACTTGGACGGCTACTGATGCTTGTGGGAATACTTCAACAGCATCACAAACCATAAACGTTCAAGATACTAATGCTCCTAACCTAGTAACTGAATACGAAGCGGAGATTACCATAACATGTGATAACATTCCTATGGTTCCTGAATTGGTATTTGAGGATGCATGCTCAAACAATATTGAGGTTGCATTTACCGAAACATCAACGGCCGGTGATAATAGTAAAAATTATGTTATTACCAGAACCTGGACAGTGTCTGACCTATGTGACAACATCTCAATTCACACGCAAATTATCAACGTTATTATTGTTAATCCAATCGTTGCCATTAATACAGAACTTTGTAATGATGATGATTTTGATTTTGACCTCTTCAGCTTATTGAGTGGAACTGTTGATAAGGAAGTTGGTACTTGGAGCGTGGTAACCGGTAATGCAACATTGGATGGAAGTACTTTTAATCCTTATAAAATGGATTTAAGAACCTATACTTTCAAATACACTGTAGCTGATGAGAATTGCCCTACTGAAACCTTAGTAAACATTGTCCTAAATGATGACTGTGTGCCATTGTCATGTGGTGCTGAGGATGTGGTCATTTCAAAAGCTGTGACAACTCATGCTGATGGAAAGAATGACTTCTTCACGATAACTGGAGTAGAAACCTGTGGCTTTACTTATGAAGTTCAAATATTCAACCGTTGGGGTGCTATGATCTATGAGTCCAAGAATTACCAAAATGATTGGAATGGAACAGCATCTAAAGCTTCGGTAGGAAGTTCAAATTACGTACCATCAGGTACATATTATTACGTCGTTAACCTAAAAAACAGTGGATTGAAACCTTTCGCAGGACCTATCTACGTTGCAACCAAATAAATTTTAACCTATGAAATTTGTAAAGTTTAATATCATCGTTTTCATACTGTTCACTAGCTGGGTGGGCGTTGCTCAACAACTACCTCAGTTTACACAGTATATGTACAACACCATCTCCATAAATCCAGCTTATGCTGGTAGTAGAGAAACCTTGAGTGTGGTAGGACTGCACAGGAGCCAATGGGTTGGACTCGAAGGAGCGCCAACTACTCAAACGCTATCTGTACACGCACCACTGCGCAATGAAAAGATTGGTTTAGGATTGTCATTCATCAATGACGAACTTGGGTATCAAAATTTCCAATATGTTTATGCTGACTTTTCTTATAGCATTCAAACAGGAGAAAACACTAAATTGGCATTCGGATTGAAAGCTGGTTTTACCGGATTTAGTTTGGATTCAGATTTCCGAGAAGCAGAGTTTGACGATCCTGTTATCTACGGCTATGAAAACAGATGGAAACCGAATATTGGTGCCGGTGTCTATTGGCATAGTAGCAGATGGTACTTGGGACTATCTGCTCCAAGAATGTTGAATACCGATTACAACGGCGATGACAATTTTGAAGCATTGGAACGTTTGAGCTACTATTTCACGGGAGGCTATGTATTTGACCTAAATGAATCAACCAAATTTAAACCGGCATTCTTAGTAAAAGCTGCCAACGGTGCACCACTATCTTTGGATTTAACGGCAAACTTCCTGTTTAATGAAGTGTTTTGGATTGGTGGATCTTACAGAATTGATGAAAGAACTTCTGCTTTAGGAGGGATTGCTGATTTTCAAGTGTCAAAACAGCTAAGAATCGGATATGCCTACGAATATCCTTTTTCTGA
This sequence comes from Gelidibacter sp., assembly GCF_053579655.1. Lineage (NCBI taxonomy): Bacteria > Pseudomonadati > Bacteroidota > Flavobacteriia > Flavobacteriales > Flavobacteriaceae > Gelidibacter > Gelidibacter sp. Next base: position 209,613 of record NZ_JBMDWE010000001.1, read on the forward strand.
CCTAAGACCTTACACAAGTGGGACACATGAAATTTTATTAATGTTCGAAATCTTTAAGAACAAACGTATTAAATCGCCTCGATACTTCTAAAACTTATGACTATGAAAACAAAATTATTTATATTTCTCTTTGCGCTTAGTAGCACATTCATGGTTGCTCAAAAAAAGCTGGCAGATAAATTCTTTGATAACTATTCTTACGTTAAAGCCACTGAGCTTTATGAAGAAGCTGTAAAAAAAGGAGATAGTAGTGAGCATGTCCTCACACGTTTGGGTGACTGTTACTATAACAACTCAAAATCAAAGGAAGCCGCATTTTGGTACGGTAAAGCTGTTCACAAATACAACAAGATTAATCCTGAGGTTCTTTTCAAATATATTCAGAGCTTAAGAAGTATTGAAGACTATAGGGAGGCTGACAAATGGTTGGTGAAATTTAAAGATATTCAAGGAGGCGATAGTCGTGTGAAAGATTTTGACGCTAACAATCTCGATCTTTATGAAGACTTGGCATCTACTGAAAATGTGGTTGTGAAACTTGAGAACATGCCTTTCAATACTGAGTTTTCTGATTTTGGTGGCTACATGGCGAATGGCATACTTTATTTCGCATCTGCCAGAGATGTCAAATTGAAAAAGAGATACGGCTGGAACGATGAACCTTTCTTAGATATTTATCAGGTCATCGTAAAAGATAATGACGGGAAAAAAGAATACAGCGATGTTGATTTTATCAATTCTTCAAAAATTAACACACCATATCATGAAGCCTCTGTTGCGATCACTAATGATGGTCAAACCATGTATTTTACGAGAGATAATGTTGACAGAAGAAACAAATTGGATTATGATCGAAAGGGAACTTCACATCTAAAATTGTATAAAGCTACTTTAGATAATGAAAAATGGACAAACGTTGTTGAACTTCCATTTAATGATAAATACTTTTCCAATGGTCACCCAGCCTTAAGTCCAGATAACAAAAAATTATATTTTGTATCCGATCGTGAAGGCGGCTTTGGCCAAACGGATATTTATGAAGTTGACATTTTAGAAAATGGAAAGTATAGCGAACCTAGAAATCTAGGTCCAAAAGTAAATACTGAAGGACGTGAAATGTTCCCTTTCGTTGCTAAGGATAATACGCTCTACTTTTCTTCTGATGGGTATTTGAATTTAGGTTTATTGGATATTTATAAGACTAATATCCTATTGGATGCAAATGCCGAACCTCAAAATCTTGGGGCACCTTATAACAGTAGTTATGATGATTTTGCATTCTATATGAATGATGGGAGCAAAACAGGCTACCTCTCCTCTAACCGACCTGGTGGAAAAGGAAATGATGATATTTACGCGTTTAATGCAGAACCTTGCAAGCAGCTAATCCAAGGAATTGCCAGAAATATTAAAAACAGCGAACCTCTAGCTAATGTTGAAGTGAAGCTGATTAATAAATCTGGAAAGATCGTTGCCACAGTGACAACATCAGACACTGGAGCGTTTGAATTTAATGCAGATTGTGACAAGACCTATACGGTTTTAGGTAGCAAAAAAGATTACAAAGATGCTTTAAAAGAAGTAGCGACTAATTTTGAAGATGGCAAAATTAACAATGCCGATCTTTACTTGACACCGTTAATTGACGCGAATCAAATTGTCATCAACCCTATTTTCTTCGATTTTGACAAATGGAATATCAGAACGGATGCAGAATATGAATTGGAACATATTGTAGACGTCATGAGAGAGCACCCAGAAATGGTCATCAAAATTGAATCACATACAGATAGTAGAGGAAGTGACAGTTACAACCTGAAACTATCTGATAGAAGAGCAAAATCCACAAGAGATTATATCCTTTCAAGAGGAATTGCCAAAGATCGCATTGAAAGCGCTATCGGTTATGGCGAAACCCAATTGCTCAACAAATGTTCAAACGGCGTTAAATGTACCGCAGAAGAGCACCAGTTGAACAGAAGATCCTACTTTTATATATTGAAAGATTAATTATCTATAAAATAAGATTAAAAAAGCAGACCAATTCGGTCTGCTTTTTTTTATGCAATAATTTTTCTAAAAGAACTCCCAATGATAAAATTGGCGTGTAAAATGTTTGAATTATGAATCTGATTCCTTTGAATTGAATTTATCGAATGACAGGCTTTGGAACGTTCAGCGAGTGAACTATTCCCTTTTTTTAAAAGTAAATCATCACCAATCGTATTGGCGCTGAAATGCTTTCAAGTTTGAATTTTAAACACGTTTGGAGATTGATTCAATTGGGTAATAACAATTGAATTCAGAGGGCCCTTTAAGTCAAATGTATAAATATACCTACGTTACATAGGATAAAGTCCTATTCTCAATTTACTTTACGGATATCAATAGCTATGCATGAAATGATAATCAGTTTAATCACTCATAATTTGGTTTGAAGCAATTCAACATGATCAAGGACAATTCATTTTTAAATAAAAAAAAACCACTCGTAATCGAGTGGCTTCTTTCAAAATAACTAACACTTTATTTAAACTCAAATTCAGGCTAACGCTTTATAAAAATATTTGTGAAATACCATTTTCCTTGTGAATTCATTTCTGCAGAAATATCAAAATCAGTAAAATCCCCTTCTATTGTTGCCTTATGACTTGGACTATTTAACCACGCTTTAACCACAGATTGTGCGGAACTGTAGGCATAGGCCACATTTTCCGAGACTTTAGTTGCTGCAGCATTTTCTACTAAACTAATTTTACGTTGAAAAAAATTATCATGGTTTACCTGATCGAGAGAAACCATGTAATCGGTATGTGTAAAGGCTACAGATTTAATAATGCTTAAGTTATGCAAGGGTGCCAAATCCATTTCAATTCTATAATTATTTATTAACTCCAAAATCTCTATCTCGATCAATTTAGCTGGTGGAGCCTTTTCTAAGGCAGTTGCATCTATTTTGTTTTCTTGCAACTCATCCCGGGAACAGGAAAACATTAACATAGCCATTAAGGCCAACATTGGCAGGTAGATTCTTGATTTCATAAGTAGGTTATTCGATTTGGTTCAGCTAAATTAAAAGACTAACCTGAAAAAGATGTTAAATAAATGTTAAAATCGATGAAAAGCACGCGTTTTATCGGTTTAATATGTAAATCATCGATGAAATGCACTTTAGAAACCTAAAACCATGTCCTACGTCGTTAAATGAATACGATTCATCGACAAACAAGAGTTTGGAAAAATGAACTATGGGGTATTTCTAAATGGAAATAATGTTGTCAATGGAGTAAAATCTGAGAGAATTATCTAACTGTTTAAAAAAAACAGTCAGATAAGCGGCATGAACAAAGCTTGATAATATTCAATACATCACCTTAGAACCTAGCTTGAATTTTAAAAATTCAGAAAATCATAAGAAGCAACAAATGTTGTTCATCGTCGAATTACAATTAACATTACGGTGAAAGTCGTTCCATAACCCAATCAAAATCTTCGTTCAAAGTAAATCTAATTCGGTCATGCAATCGATTGGGACGTCCTTGCCAGAACTCAATGGAAATAGGTTTCACAATAAAACCTCCCCAATATTCAGGTCGCGGAATTTCTTTGCCTTCATAGGCTGTTTCCAACTGATGTAGTTCGTCTTCAAGAACTTCTCTGTTCTTAACAACTTCACTTTGATGGGATACTATGGCACCTAATTGACTTCCTCGAGGTCGGGATTCAAAATACCCATCACTCATGTTTGGCGACACTTTTTCTGCCGTGCCTTTAATAATCACTTGACGTTCGGCTTTAGGCCAAAAAAAAGAAAGACATACTTTAGGATTGGCGATAATAGCCTTTCCTTTTTCACTATCGTAATTTGTGTAAAAGATAAAACCTTCGTGGGTATATTTCTTAAGGAGCACTACCCTACTTTTAGGAAAACCATCCAATCCAACGGTAGAAATAGTCATGGCATTTGTCTCACCTTCATTAAAATTAGAATCAACTTCATAAAACCATTTTTGAAAAACTTCCATAGGATTATCACTGATATTCCCTTCCAGTAATTCTTGTTTTTCATAGGATTTTCTATAATTCCCTAAGTCTGTATTCATTACAAATAATTTTATGTTTAATGGCGATATTTATTTTTTTGGTCGTCAAATTCTTATAAATTTAACCATTATTTCCCTAAAATGCGATTTGAAGAAAGTAAATATTTTAAGCTCATACGACATTCAAAAATAGAATTTTCGTTTGGAAATTTTTATCTCTGTAACAATTTTATAATCTCCGAACTCGATGAAGGTATTCATTTTGATTGGGATAAAATTTTAGAGGTTATTGGTGCAGCCTTTGACTATTATGGCGAAAATTTAAAGATCGCCTACATTTCCAATAGAGTACAATCTTACTCGATTGAACCGCAATTATGGCACAAATTTCATAAAGAATTTGACTTTATCATTGCCACGGCCACAGTAGCTTACAATGATTTTAGTTATATCAATGCCTCTATTGAAAAGCAGTTTACAAAAAACAGTTTAAAGCGTTGTGATGATTTAGACGAGGCAATTAGTTGGGTGAAACACCTTAAAGAGTTTAGTCAAAATTAAAACGCTTGCCATCATTCGCTAATTTAACGGGTTTAAAAATCGTTTCCGCTTCTATTTTGAATTCATTCAAATTATCATAACGTGTTGAAAAATGACCTAAAATAAGCGTCTTTACATTGGCTTTTTTGGCAATCAGCGCTGCTTCTTTCGCTGTAGAATGTTTTGTTTTTAGTGCCAAATTAACATGTTTTTCTAAGAAAGTCGATTCATGATATAAGACATCCACGTCTTTTATAAGCGGCACAATATCCTCTTTATAAGCGGTGTCACTGCAAAACGCATAACTTTTTGGCGGATGAGGCGGTAAGGTTACTTTTTTATGATCGATAAGAACGCCTTCATTATTAAGCACATCATAGCCTTGTTTTAATTTGTTATAATAGGCCATATCTATATTGGCTTCGATGACTGACGGCATGTGCAAATGACGTTCGCCTTCCTTTTCCTTAAACAGAAATCCGTTGGTATAGATACGATGATCTAGCGGAATGGTCCACACTTCTACTCTATCATCTTCAAAAATAAGTTCGGAATTATTGCTTGTTAATTCATGGAAATAAAGCGGGTAATTGGTCCAGGAATCGGCCAATTTCATTTGAAGGGTTATGACTTCCTTTAGACCTTTCGGACAGTGGATATGCAATTCAGTTTCTCGCGTCAACAATCCAAAGGTTGAAATCAATCCGACCAACCCAAAATAATGATCGCCGTGTAAATGGGAAATAAAAATATGCTTAATGCGGGAGAACTTGATCTGATTCCGGCGCAATTCTACCTGCGTATTTTCACCACAATCAATCAAAAAAAGATGGTTGTTTATTTCCAAAACCTGAGCTGTGGGATTGGCTTCTTTACGAGGTGTTGCACTGAAGCAACCAAGAATTGTAAGTTTCATTTTTTAAGTTTAGAAGTTTGACGTTATAAGTTTAGAACAAAAATAGATGAGAATAAATTGTATTTTATTCGTAAACATCTAAACCCTAAACTCCTCAACTCATAAATTTATTTTAAAAACCAAGATCGCGCTCCATCTCCTCCATTTCAATGACGTCGTAAGCTTCCTTAAGCGTTGGAACCACGGCAATTTCATCTGGCATTTCATCTAAATCGATTTGATCAGTCACAATTACAAAAGAATGTTTGGCATGACGATGTCTGTTGGAAATTTCAAGAAATTCAACGATGTCAGCTAAGTTCACTTTATTTAAAACCGACAGATTAATGATGACATTATCATTTTTAAATTTCGGATAAGTTGCCTCAAGCTTCTTTACCAATTCGATAATGGTACTTTTTTCTTGTGTGATAAGGGTTGTATTGTTGTCTTTATCAAAAATCATAAGTCTTGGTTTTAATGTTTGATTTTGGAAGCTAATAAATAAATAACCGCCATCCTAATCGCTACGCCATTTTGAACCTGGTCCAAAATTATGGCTTGTTTGGAATCTGCCACATCACTGGTAATTTCCACACCACGATTAATAGGTCCTGGATGCATGATGATGATTTCTTTATCCAATTGATTAAGCAAGGCCTTATTCACACCATATTGCTGCGTATATTCTCTTGTAGATGGAAAATAGGTCATGTCCATACGTTCGTTCTGCACCCGAAGCATATTGGCCACATCGCACCATTGTAACGCTTTCTTTAGATCAGTTTCTACTTTCACACCGAGTTTGTCAATGTATTTTGGCAATAGCGTTTTTGGTCCGCAAACCATGACTTGAGCGCCCTGTAACTGAAGTGCGAATATATTGGAAAGCGCGACGCGACTATGCAAAATATCGCCAACGATGACTACTTTTTTTCCACGTACTTCCCCTAAACGCTCTCTAATGGAATAACTATCCAAAAGCGCCTGAGTTGGGTGTTCATGGGCACCATCTCCAGCATTGATAATACTAGCCTTAACGTGTTGTGACAGAAACACACTAGCGCCAGGATTTGGATGTCGCATGACCACCATATCTACTTTCATGGAAAGGATATTGTTTACGGTATCAATTAAGGTTTCTCCTTTAGTTACGGACGACTGTGATGCCGAAAAGTTAATGACATCTGCAGAAAGTCGTTTTTCAGCCAATTCGAAAGACAACTTTGTACGTGTGGAATTCTCAAAAAATAAGTTGGCAATGGTTATGTCTCTAAGCGAAGGTACTTTTTTGATCGGCCTATTAATGACTTCCTTAAAATGATCAGCAGTTTCAAAAATCAGTTGAATATCTTGTGAATTCAGATATTTTATTCCCAATAAGTGATTGACACTTAATTCGCTCATTGTAGGTGTTATTTATTGATTATTTCTATTTTTTATTCTTACTCAACGCGATTAAAGTTCAAGGTTCAGAATTCAAGGTTTCAAGTTCATTTTCGACTTCCAGCCTTCGCTAAAGCTACGGACGGGCAGGCAATTTCTATTTCGTTTACTCTACATTCTACCCTCTATATTCTATCTTCTATCTTCTATATTCTTTCCTCTGCCCACTTCCTACGCAACTTCCTCTAATCTAAACTCAAGTTCACTATGCGAACCGTCTTCATTATTGAAACGCAAATACACCATCGCTTTTTGTAAAAAGTCAAATTGCAGTAAAATTGGTTGCATCAACTTAAATAGTTCTTCGGCATTTCTGCCATAGGCAAAAAGACGTCCATCCGTATCCTCCATATTTACTTCATGGCCATCATATCGGCCAACGTCTTCAGAAATATTATCAAACATCATGGCATCTACGCGATGAATTTCATCCAAACCATCAAAAGCTCCAAAAGACACGATCACTTCATCGCCATTTTCGGAGATTTTCTTATCTATTTGAAATAATTCTTCACTCGTCATGGTCAATTGTTAACTAAATAAACAGCATCTTCTCCTCCATTTTCAACCCAGTTCACTTTCACTTTTTCTTCATTGATGGCATCTACCTGGCGTCCTCGGTAATTGGGCTGAATTGGTAAATGTCGGCTAAATCGTCGGTCGATTAAGGTCAATAATTCAATTTCATTAGGTCTTCCAAAAGATTGAATGGCTGTTAAAGCCGCACGAATACTTCGTCCTGTATAAAGCACATCATCAATAAAGACAATGTTTTTATCCTCGACAATAAAATTAATTTCAGTGGTATTGGCTTCCAAAGGTTTTTCTCCACGACGGAAATCATCCCTAAAAAAAGTGATGTCCAAGAGTCCTAATTGAATGTTTTTAATGCTATAGTCGTCCTTTAAAATTTGGGTTAACCTGTTGGCCAAATATTTGCCACGGGGCTGAATCCCAATAAGAACGGTATTAGAAAAGTCGTTGTGTTTTTCAATCAGTTGACAAGCCAATCGATGAAGAATGATGTTTACCTCTTTTGCGTTAAGTAGAACTTTTTGGCTCATAGTTTTCCAAACGGATTTGGTTTACAAATTTAGGATAAAAATTCAAGTGTGCAATGGTTTTTCACTTGTTTAGTTGTGGAGATGTTTGTTGTGAAATTGAAGTTTAATTGCATTGTTCTTCTATCAGAATTGGCAGAACTGAGCCAAATTATTGATATGCCGACTTTTAAAATAAAAAAAGCCCTCAACGTGATGTTGAAGGCTTTCCTTTTATTATGTTGAGAATTATAATAGATTCCTGCCTGCGCAGGAATTCAATTATATTTTCCCTTCCATTCTGTCTTTAAGAGCTTGTAAAGTATCATTAGCATCACCAAGTGTTGGTTTTGCTTCTGCTTGAGTAGCTTCTTGTTTTGCAACAGCAGCTTTTACGTTAGCAATCTCTTCTTCTTTAAAGATAGCAGTATGAGAAGCAACAACACGTTTGAATTCTTTATTGAACTCAATAATTTTGAATTCAGCAGTGTCACCTTTTTTCAATTTTTTACCATCTTCCATTTCTAAATGACGTGCCGGTACGAAAGCAACGATATCCTCGTTAAACTCAACAGTTGCACCTTTATCTACCATTTCAGAAATTTCTGCTGTATGCGTAGTACCTAGAGCAAATTCAGTTTCGTATTTGTCCCAAGGATTGTCAGTAGTTTGTTTATGACCTAAACTTAATTTACGTCCGTCAACATCTAATTCCAATACCACAACATCTAATGTATCACCTACATTACAGAACTCACTTGGATGCTTGATTTTCTTAGTCCAAGATAGATCAGAGATATAAATCAATCCGTCAATACCTTCCTCCAATTCTACAAACACACCAAAGTTAGTGAAGTTACGTACAATACCTGTATGGCGTGAACCTACTGGGTATTTGTTGGTAATATCAGTCCATGGATCTGGCGTCAATTGTTTGATACCTAATGACATTTTACGGTCTTCTCTATCAAGAGTTAAAATAACCGCTTCAATTTCATCACCTACTTTTACGAAATCTTGAGCAGAACGTAAATGGGTTGACCAAGACATTTCACTTACGTGAACTAAGCCTTCGACACCTTCTTCTACTTCAATAAATGCACCGTAATCAGCAATAACAACAACTTTTCCTTTTACTTTGTCTCCAACTTTTACGTTTTCGCCTAAAGCTTCCCAAGGATGTTTGCTCAATTGTTTTAAACCTAATTGGATTCTTGATTTATCTTCATCAAAATCAAGGATAACAACGTTAAGTTTTTGATCCAATTCAACAATTTCGTTTGGATGGTTGATACGTGACCAAGAAAGGTCAGTAATGTGAACCAATCCATCTACACCACCAAGATCGATAAAGACACCGTAAGAAGTAATGTTTTTAACAACACCTTCTAATACTTGTCCTTTTTCTAACTGGCTGATGATTTCTTTTTTCTGCTCTTCAATATCCGCTTCAATAAGCGCTTTATGAGAAACCACAATGTTTTTGAATTCGTGGTTGATTTTCACAACTTTAAATTCCATTGTTTTATTAACGTACTGATCGTAATCTCTAATAGGTTTCACATCAATTTGTGATCCTGGTAAGAACGCTTCGATACCAAAAACGTCAACGATCATACCACCTTTTGTACGACATTTAACAAAACCGTTTACGATTTCGCCAGTGTCATGCGCATTGTTTACACGATCCCAAGCTTTGATTACTCTAGCTTTACGATGAGATAACACCAACTGTCCGTTAGCATCTTCACGTACATCAATTAATACTTCTACTTTGTCGCCAACTTTTAAATTCGGGTTGTAACGGAACTCGTTAAGAGAAATTACACCTTCCGATTTTGCGTTGATGTCAATAATAGCATCACGATCAGTAATATGGATCACTACACCTTCAACAACTTCATCATCAAGGGTATCCACGAAATTTTCTGATACTAACTTTTCAAATTCCTGTAGTTTTTTGTCATCTACTTGCTCAATTCCTTCTTCGTAATTGTGCCAGTTGAATTCTGCTAGGAATTTTTCAGGGTTTGCTTGCGCTTCTGATACTTTAGGAGCTGCTTTTTCAGTAGTTTGAGTTTCTACTGTGTTTTCTGTAGATACTACTTCTGGGTTTGTTTCTTTTTCAGACATTTGCTGAATACTAATTTGTATTCTGGGTGTTTTAGGAAGTTTTATGCGACTAACACACAGAAGTGTTATATAATTTTATGTTTCATTCCTTTTATCTTCCACAGGTATCGCTAAAAGGAGTGCAAAAATACAATATAATTTTCTTATTTACAAAAAATATAAACCTCTAAATTCATGAGGATTAGGTTTTTTTTATATTGGTTAAAATTTGAATTGATAGTGTTATCGTTTTGATTGCGAATATATTATATTTACAAGACACATAATTAATCTTAAAAACTCAATATCATGGTAAAATCTAAGTATCAAAGTGTTTTAGACCTAGGACAACAACTAAACATTGAAAATGGGGATGTCTCAGAAGAGAATGGAGTCTTAAAAATAAAGGGAACTGCAAAGAATCAATATGAAAAGAATCTTTTGTGGGATAAAATCAAAGCTGTTGGCGGTGAGAATCCATCGGACATTCAAGCAGATATAAAAGTGGCAGACACTTCCGTTTTTGCGAGACATACCGTAAAATCAGGTGAAACTCTTAGTAAAATAGCCAAACAATATTATGGCGATCCTACTAAATATCAAAAGATTTTTGCTGCGAATTCAGATATTTTGAAAAATCCGGATTTAATTCATCCTGATCAAGAACTTATTATTCCGAATTTATAGAATCACAGTATATTTATTAATTGAAAAAACGACCTTCTGGGTCGTTTTTCTATATGTAATGGTTTGGTTTGCACACCTAATCATAATGAATGGAACGCTGATGACGCTGATTTTGGGTGAAATTCACTGATCTCATTATTGCATGAATTAATTCGAACAATCCTATTGGAATTTGGATTTTGATTATTTGATATTTTTAGATAGAACGCTGATGACACTGATTTTGGGTGAAATTCACTGATTCTCTAAAAATTCCATTGTGAACCTTTGTGACTTCATTGTGGAACTTTGAGTTATAGCTTTTCAATAGATGAAATTACAAAAACACTATGGAACATTGATAATACAAGTTTTTTGACACAGATTTCACGGATTTACACGAATTACTATGTGATGTTACACAGAGATACGTGAAGATACCACAGAGATTCAGAGAGAAAAAAAACTGACTAAGCTTCAAATTAACGCATCACAACTACCCAAAAAAAACTTTTCACGACAAACACTCTTGCGTCTTAGCGCCTCTGCGAGAGAAATCCAATCCAACTTATTATTCACTTATCTTATTTTGTGCCAAAACCAATAGTTTCTCAAACTGCGCATCCAAAGACAAGTTAGAATTATCAATTTCAATAGCATCATCAGCTTTCACCAATGGAGAATCTTCTCTTGTAGAGTCAATCAAATCCCGGGATTCGACATTATGCAAAACATCTTCATAACTCACATTTTCATTTTTTTCAATCAGCTCTTTATAGCGTCTTTCGGCTCTTGTTTCTGTGGAAGCGGTCATAAACAACTTTAATTCTGCATCAGGAAAAACTACAGTGCCGATATCACGACCATCCATAACCACACCTTTCTCCTGCCCCATTTGCTTTTGTTGCTGGACTAACATTTTTCGTACTGCAGAAATTTCAGCCACCTGACTGACTCTTTGTGATACTTCCAAAGTTCGCACCTCTTTTTCAACGTTTTTTCCATTCAGATATACTTCTGCAAAACCTAAGATGTCATTATATTTGAAGCTGATTTTTATCTTATTTAATACTGAAACTAACTTTTCAACATCAAAATGATCATTTGATATAAGTTGGTTTTGCATCGCATACAAGGCCACCGCCCTATACATGGCACCAGTATCCACATAAACATATCCCAAAGCTTTGGCCAATTGTTTGGCGACCGTACTTTTTCCTGTGGATGAAAAGCCATCAATGGCAATCGTAATCTTTTTCATATTCATTGTCCGTGGAAACGGAAATCTATTTAAATTATCGTAAATCTATTTGTAGTCCAAAAAAACTAGTATTTGATGCACTCGTATAGCGCGCATGTGTATAACTGAAACGCATTGTATTGAGTTTGATGCCAATTCCAAAGGAAAGTCCTGAAAAGTTGCGTTGATCCACAATGCGAAGCTCTTCTGAACGTCTAAAATTATATCCCAACCGCAGATTAAATCCTCGGTCAGGAAAAAGTTCTGCACCAATAATCGTATGACGCATGACTTCATTTAAAAACCCCACTTTTTCTTGGGTCTGGATACCATCTAAATCTGTGGTTGCTCTGGCTGGATTAGAAAAGCCTATGGGCCATTGTTGTAAATTATCAAACGTAAGATGCCATCTTAATGGCACATGTTGCAAGGTTTGAGAAAGTCCTAAATTGACTTCAAGTGGTAATTTCTCATGCAGATCCGCATAAGTCGTAAACTGCATTCCAAAATTCCTAACAGATATGGCCGCATGAAAATCGAGATCTTCATTAATATACATGACTCCAGCATCAATCGCACCGCCAATGGAATTGTATTGCTCCAATTTTGAGGTTATCAATTTTCCGCTGACACCAACATAAAAATCAGAATACGGAATACGCAATGCATATCCAAATGACAACGCCGCTTCATTACCTGTAAATGTTCCGGTGGAAACACCGTTTTGATCATATCCATCAAATTTACCGTAATTAATATAGGTCATACCAATATGAAATGTTTGCACGTGCCGATCCCAAGTATAGGCGTAAGCGCCCGTACCATAAGAGATGCCGCCTAAATAACTAGCGTAGTTTAAAGCCAATTGATTATCCATTTCAGGATTTATGGTTGCTGGATTGTAAAGGCCACTGGTCACATCATAATCGAGATTAGTAATGACTTTTCCTCCTAATGCAGCCTGACGTGGCGAAGATACCAAGTTTAAAAACTGGTACGTGGATTCGCCACCAAGTTGCGCGAAAACTGAGATGTTCGAAAAAACAAAGAATAAAACAGTAATCCTCTTGGCCATAGAATGACAAAAGTAATATTTCTTACTTGAAACGCTGATATGTTTGCTTTATTTTTAAATCAAACAAAAACGGCAACAAATTGTTGCCGTTGCGTTTATAAGGTTTTAGCGTTCTTGACTTTTTCGTCCAAAAGTGCTTCTTTAATAACATCACTCATATCTGTTACATAATGGAATTTTAACCCTTTCAAATACTCAGGTTTGATTTCCTCAATGTCACGTCTATTATCTTCAGAAAGTAAGATTTCTGTGATGCGGGCACGTTTGGCTGCCAATATTTTCTCCTTAATACCACCAACTGGCAATACTTTACCACGTAACGTAATTTCGCCTGTCATGGCTAAACTATTTTTCACTTTACGTTGTGTAAACAAGGATACCAATGAGGTCAACATCGTGACACCAGCGCTTGGCCCATCTTTTGGAGTTGCACCTTCTGGCACGTGAATGTGTACATTGTATTTCTCGAAAACTTCGGGGTCGATCCCATATTCGGCAGCATTGGATTTGATGAATTCCATGGCAATGGTGGCCGATTCTTTCATAACCGTTCCTAAATTGCCTGTTATGGTCAAGGTTCCTTTTCCTTTGGACAGAATGGATTCAATAAATAGAATATCGCCGCCTACTCGTGTCCAGGCCAACCCTGTCACTACACCCGCCACATTGTTATTTTCGTATTTGTCGCGCTCCATTCGTGGAGAACCCAATACTTCAATAATAACTTCATTAGATACCTTTTTATCGTAGACTTCATCCATGGCAATGTTTTTGGCCGCATAGCGCACCATTTTAGCCAATTGCTTTTCAAGTCCTCTCACGCCAGATTCTCTGGTATACCCTTCCACAATTTTCTCCAATTGTGGTTTGGCTATTTTCAAGTCCCCTTCGGTTAAACCATGCTCCTTCAATTGTTTTGGCAATAAATGACGTTTGGCAATTTCTACCTTTTCTTCAATGGTATACCCTGTCACATCAATGATTTCCATACGATCCAATAAAGCTGGCTGAATGTTGCTCAAACTATTTGCCGTTGCAATAAACATGACTTTGGAAAGGTCATAGCCCATCTCCAAAAAGTTATCGTGAAAATCTGAATTTTGCTCAGGATCCAATACTTCCAACATCGCAGAAGATGGATCACCTTGATTACTGTTGGATAATTTATCAATCTCATCCAATACAAACACAGGATTCGAAGTGCCAGCTTTTTTCAAACTTTGCAGGATACGTCCTGGCATGGCTCCAATATAAGTTTTTCTGTGTCCGCGGATTTCTGCTTCGTCACGCAAACCACCTAAGGACATTCTTATGTATTCTCGACCTAAAGCCTCTGCGATCGATTTTCCTAAAGACGTCTTCCCTACTCCCGGAGGTCCGTATAAACAAAGGATCGGCGATTTCATATCGTTGCGCAATTTCAATACGGCAAGATATTCGATGATTCTTTTCTTTACATCATCCAACCCATAATGGTCACGATCTAAGATGCGTTGTGCTCTTTTTAAATCGAATTTATCCTTGCTGAATTTATTCCATGGCAATTCCAAAAACAAATCAAGATAATTCCTTTGAATAGAATATTCGGCAACTTGCGGATTCATCCGTTGCAATTTCATCAATTCCTTTTGAAAATGTGAATCAACTTTGTCATCCCATTTCTTGGTTTTTGAAAGCGCTTTCATTTCATCAATCTCTTCATCGTAAGATACGCCACCCAATTCTTCTTGAATGGTTTTCATTTGTTGATGCAAGAAATATTCGCGCTGCTGCTGGTTCATATCACTCTGAACCTTAGACTGGATATCGTTTTTAAGAGCTAATTTTTGGAATTCGACGTTCATAAACTTTAAGGTCGCCAATGCGCGCTCCTTCAAGTTGCTGATTTCTAATAACTTTTGCTTTTCATCAACAGAAAGGTTCATGTTTGACGATACAAAGTTCACTAAAAAGGAATTGCTCTCAATATTTTTGATTGCAAAACTCGCCTCTGATGGAATGTTTGGACTTTCCTTGATAATTTGTAGCGCCAAATCTTTTATAGATTCAATAATCGCTGAAAACTCTTCATTGTCTTCAGCAGGTTTCGCCTCTTCAACATCTTTAACGGTTGCTGTAATATAAGGTTCCTCTGTGATGACCTGATCAATTTCAAATCGTTTTTTCCCTTGAATGATAATGGTCGTATTGCCATCAGGCATTTTAAGGACACGAAGTATTCTGGCCACTGTACCCGTTGTGTAAATATCTTTACCTTCAGGATCTTCGATACTGCCATCTTTTTGAGAAACAACGCCAATGACTTTGCTGCCCTTATTGGCTTCATTAATCAACTTAATGGATTTATCTCTTCCGGCAGTGATTGGAATGACAACCCCTGGAAATAATACCGTATTTCGCAATGGTAAAATAGGTAAGGTTGCTGGTAATTCTTCGTTATTTATTTGCTCTTCATCTTCGGGTGTCATCAATGGAATTAACTCCGAGTTTTCATCAAACTCTTGAAATGACAAACTGTCAAGACTTAAAAAATTAGATTCTTTCATATTATATTTAAGGTCATTATGTCATCAAATTAACACAATGTTATTTTTAACGTTACTATAAAATCAAAACAAACATTGACAACCAGAAGGTTAACTCACAAATCATCAAGGTTCCTATCCTATGTTTTCAATAGTTATGCCATAATTGGTTTGTGGGACTTAGTATTCAATCGGCAGGTCTCAGTCAGCAGTCCTCTGTCTTCGGTCCTCTGTCTTCGGTCATCTGTCTTCGGTCATCTGTCTTCGGTCATCTGTCTTCCGTCATCTGTCTTCGGTCATCTGTCTTCCGTCATCTGTCTTCGATTATCTGCTGACATCACTCTTTTCTCTATATTCTTGTATCTTTTGTCTTTATTTTTTTACAAACTGTAACAAAGTTTAAATAACTTCATCTTTATATCAAAGTAATTGTTTTTTGTCACTAACCCACCATCATATTGAAGTCTTGCTTGAGCAATGTAAATCTGGTAACCAACGTGCACAAATGGAGGTTTATAACAGGTATTACAAAGCCATGTACAACACGAGTTTTAGAATTGTCAAAGACAGTTTTAAGGCCGAAGACGTCATGCAAGAATCATTTTTGAAGGCTTTTACGAAGCTGGACACATTGAAAGACATGGCGATGTTTGGGCCATGGTTAAAGCGGATTGTCGTCAATCATAGTATTTACGATTATCATAAAAATGAAAAAAACAAAGATGTGCCTTTAGATGATGTCGTTTATAGAGTGGAAGACGAACAAGGTGTTGAAGAAGATTATGAATGGAACAATCTCAGAGCCGCCCAAATCATGCAGTGCATGAAAAGTTTAAAAGATAATTACCGGATCGGCTTGACTCTGTTTTTAATTGAAGGCTATGATTATGAAGAAATTGGAGACATTATGAATATTAGTTATGCCAATTGCCGAACCATGATCTCCAGAGCCAAAGACAGTTTGAGACAAAAATTAACGCTTGTCGACGGATTTTAAAAATCGAAAAAAAATGAAAGAAGACAACTTAGATAGACTTTTCAAGAATTTAGAAAATGAATTTGACAACGAAATGCCAGAAGATGAACATGAGCAACGGTTTTTAGGCAGGCTAAAGTCTAACAGCAATGTGAGTGATAAAAAGCCAAAGCGCACCTTTTACAAGCCATTCTTGGCCATTGCAGCATCCATCGTTTTATGCTTTGGTTTGTTCTTTTTCATACATAACAAACCTCAAGAGAACGGCTTGGCAAGTGTGTCTCCAGAATTATCACAAACCAAAGACTTTTTTACTGCGGCGATTACCTCTGAATTGAACAAAATAAGAGATCAGCGCAGTCCAGAGAATGAAATGATGGTTTCAGATGCTTTGAAGCAAATGGAACTCTTAGAAAAAAATTATGAACGACTTAAAATTGACCTAAAAGATAGCGGTAATGACAAACGCGTCATTTATGCCATGATCAGTAATTTCCAAAGCCGCATCGAGCTGTTGGAAAACGTCTTAAAAACAATTGAGGACATAAAGCAACTCAAAGAAGTAAAACAAAATCAAATGACCCTTTAAATTAAAACCCATGAAAATCAAATTCAATTTTCTCGTTATATTCCTTCTTCTCTCCCATTTAACTTTTGCAGAATCTGGATGGCAGGGCAAACACACGAAAGAAAAAACCATTAAAAAAGAATTCTCCGTAAACCGTGAGGCGTTATTAAAAATCAACAACAGTTATGGCAACATTAATATTATTACCTATTCGGGAAACACGATTAGTATTGAAGTGAAAATCAAAACCAACGGTAATAGTTTAGAAAAAGTAGAAGAAAAACTGAATGATATCACGGTCGATTTTCAAGCGTCATCCAGCCTGGTTTCTGCAAAAACGGTATTCAATAAAAAGAATTCCAACACTTGGTGGAATTGGGGTAAAAACAGCAATGTCAATATGGAAATCAATTACCTAATAAAGTTGCCCATAACCAATAGTGTCGATTTGAACAATGATTACGGAAGCATTAATTTGGATCGATTGGAAGGCCAAGCAAAAATAAGCTGTGATTATGGCAAGATTACGACCAAAGAATTGTTGGCAGACAATAATTACATTTCATTTGATTATACCAACAACAGCTATTTTGAATTCATTAAAAGTGGAAAAATCAATGCCGATTATAGCGGATTTACCGTTGCAAAAACAAAAAACCTGGAAATCAATGCCGATTACACAAGGTCAGTCGTAGAAATTGCTGAAGAAGTCAGCTATACCTGTGATTATGGCTCCATAACTATTGACAAAGCAAATAATGTAAAAGGTAAAGGCGATTATCTTACGGCACGTTTCGGAGAGGTTTACAAGAATATCCAAGTCAACGCCGATTATGGTTCCATAAAAATTGATCGAATGACTGCCAATGCTGGTAATGTCTCTATTGACTCCGATTATACTGGTGTAACTATCGGTTACGATTCTGGATACCAATTTAGGTTTGACATCACATTGGAATACGCTTCGCTTAGAGGTGCTGAAGACTTTCAATTCACCAAGCAAAAAACACAATCCTCTGACAAGTATTATCAAGGATATTATGGAAACTCCAACACTAACAACCTCATTAAAATTACTTCTGATTACGGCAGTGTAACCTTCAAAAGAAATTAATAACAGATTTCCGTCTACGCGGAAATGACTAAAATTAAATAAGATTTCCGCCTTCGCGGAAATGACAAAAAACTCTATTATGAAAAAATCAATCGTTTTAATTGCAGCATTATTGGTTGCAAGCACTATTCAAGCACAAAAGAGAATTAAAGGAAATGGTAATATCACTTCCGTAACCAGAACCACTTCCGATTATAATACCGTGAATTTTGCAGGATCTTTCGACTATGTTTTAGTTTCTGGAAAAGAAGGTCAGATTAAAATTGAAGGTGAAGAAAATCTATTACCCTATATTATTACCGAAGTCAAAAATGGTAATTTGACTATTAAAACAGAAAATAATATCAGTTTGCAAACTTCCAGAAACAAAACCATTAAAATTACGGTTCCTTTTGAAGACATCAGTGCTGTATCACTTGCTGGTTCAGGAGATGTTTGGAATGAAGGCATTATTTCGACCACGCGTTTCAAAGTTTCAGTAACAGGATCTGGCGATGTAAAATTAAACCTAGATGTCACTTCAATAGAAGCTGGTGTTAATGGTTCTGGCGAATTGGATTTAAAAGGAAAGACTAACACGTTAAACGTAAGCGTTTCTGGTTCTGGAGAATACAAAGGCTTTAACTTGGATGCTACTGATGTCGATGTTTCTGTGACAGGTTCAGGAGATGCAAAAGTGGTTTGCAATGGTCACCTAAAAGCACGTGTGACAGGTTCGGGCGATATTAAATACAGAGGCAACCCAAAAACTGAAGACTCCAAAGTGGCGGGTTCAGGAAGTATAAGCAACTAATTGTAAGTAGTCTAAATCATAGATTTCAAATCATAGCTTAGTGATTAAAAGAATTCCACAAACAGAGTTGACTATTAATGGTTACTCTGATTTGGGCACTCTAAACAGTAATATAATACCCGCTAAAAAGAACACAAACAAGAATAAAATCGCATTGCGCATACTACCCGAAATTTGATCTATAGTCGCAAAAATGACCATGCCAATAACGATTCCTATTTTTTCGGCGACATCATAAAAACTAAAATAGGAAGTCGTATCCTTTGTTTCTGGTAAAAACTTGGAATAGGTGGAACGCGCCAACGATTGGACGCCTCCCATCACAAAACCAACGAAAATGGCTGCAATATAAAAGTCCATGGGCGTAATCATAAAATAGGCATAAAAACATAAGCCCATCCAGATCATATTGATGGCGATCAAGGTATTGATGTTTCCAAACTTAGCCGATGCTTTTGAAGTTAAAACCGCACCAATAATAGCTACTAATTGAATGATCAAAATACTAATAATTAAACCTATGGTTTTTTGACCACTATCAACCCAAGCAATTTCTTCTTCTCCAAAATAAACGGCCACCAACATAATGGTTTGCACCGCCATACTAAAAACGAAAAAGGCAGCGAGATAACGTTTCAACCTTAAATTAGAAGTCAAGCCTAACCAAACGTTTCGCAACTCTTTTAGGCCGTTGAATACAATGGATTTAGTAACCTTATGCCCATTAGAAACGCCTTTAGGCAAAATATAAAAAGTGTACTGACTAAATAAAATCCACCACACACCTACCGTTATAAAGGACACTTTCATAGCTTCAACAGATGCCGCATTTTTAGCTGCTTCTGTTGCCAATTCAATTTCGGCTGCTGATCCCGTTGCTAAAATATCTGGAGCTACAGAAACATCAAAGCCAAAAAACTCAGGCATCATGACCATTGTCAAATTAAAGATCAATAAAAGCACGCTTCCAAAATATCCCATTGAAAAGCCTTTGGCGCTAATTCGGTCTTGTTGTTCAGGAAAGGCAATATCCGGAAGATAAGAATTGTAAAAAACCAAACTACCCCAATAACCCAGCAAGCCCATAAAGTAAAACAGCAAGCTAAGATGGATGTTCTCGAGGCTAAACCAATATAATCCAATGCAACCAAGTCCGCCTAAATAGCAGAAAAACTTCATAAAACTTTTCTTATTGCCAACATAATCGGCAATACCTGACAAAATAGGCGATGAAATTGCGACGATCAAAAATGTGAAAGCAGTCACAAAGGTAATAAGGGCCGTGCTTTTAAATTCAAAACCGAAAGCATCCACTTTTTTAATTTCAGCAATGAACAACGACGAATAAAAAATCGGAAAAATTGAAGACGCAATGGTCAGCGTATATACTGAATTTGCCCAATCATAAAACGCCCAGGCATTCAGTAATTTTTTGCTTCCTTTTTGAAGTGGTTCCATTATGAATTATTATTTATTTTTATTTTTTATACTCAAATTCCAATAGTCGCCATAAAAGCTAAAACCTATAACATTTATCGGATCCTGTCTTGATTCAATATTCTGAAAGCGAAGCGGTCTTAATTCTGTTTTTAATATTTCACATAAAAAAAGCTGTTCGCTCCAATTTTGGAATAGAACAGCTTTTAAAAATAGATATTTATTTTAAAACAGAGATGGATTAACTTTTAAAAGTAGTCACTCCAAATTTTCTGGCTTCTTCTTTTGCTTTAGCAGCGTGTGCTTCAATGTTTCTGATACGTGTTTCATTGGCAGGGTGCGTGCTCAAAAATTCAGGTGGTGCTTGTCCTCCACTTTGTGCGCTCATACGTCTCCATAAGTTCGCCGCTTCCATCGGCTCATAGCCTGCAATGGCCATTAAATATAGACCGATTTCATCGGCTTCTGTTTCATGGCTTCGACTAAATGGCAACATTAATCCTACTTCAGATCCAATACCATAAGCTTGGTTAAACAGATTTAAAGTTTCTTGATCTTTAATCACAACATTCCCAGCAACAGATCCTAATTGCTGAACCATTCCCGCACTCATACGTTGCTGTCCATGGTTAGCAAGGGCGTGTGACACTTCATGACCCATAATGGCAGCTAATCCTGCTTCATCTTTTGCTATTGGTAAAATACCTGTATATACGACAATTTTACCACCTGGCATACACCAAGCGTTTACGGTTTTATCTTCTACCAGATTGTATTCCCATTTGTAATCTTTTAAATACCCTTGATAGCCGTTAGCATCTAACCAGCGCTCAGCGGCGACGGCTATTTTCTGACCGACACGTTTAACCATTTCTGCATCTTTTGTGCCTTTTATGATCTTGTGTTCAGTTAAAAATTGATCATATTGCGCAAAAGCGGTTGGGAAAAGCTGAGAGTTAGGCACAAGCGCTAACGTCTTACTTCCTGTAAATGGATTTGTAGCACAAGATAAAAAAAGTGCCAAACCACCCATCGCTACTATTGAATTTTTATATTTCATTTTATAATTCTTTAAAATATTTTATGGGATAAAATTACACGAAAAATAACTAATGAGTTAATTCAAATCGAAATTGTTTTAGCTTTATAAATTTATTGTAACCTCCTATTTTCCAAAAATATGCAATTCCGAAAACCCTTTTTCGACGATCATCGTATTGTCACCATTCATTTTGACGTCACTTAAAGGAATTTCTTCGTTGTCAACCTGAAGCTTGCTCACGGTAAACGGAAGTCCGTGAAACTTAATTTTAAATTTTTGGTAACCGGCATCGTATTTTCCTTCCTTATGCTGTTGGATAATAAGTTCGTCTGATTTTCCAGTCAATTTAAACGTACGTAAACTAAAACGACCTTTGGTATAATCATAACCATCGTGCGCATCATCATATAAGGAAGAAGCTTCCTTTCCGTTTTTAAAATAAACGTCCAAGGTCACTTCCTCAATATCAATTTCGCCAACATATTGTTGGATCGGATATTTTGGAATAATCGCTCCTGCTTTTACAAAAATTGGAATGGTTTCAATATCCGCATCCACCCACATTTCCTTTCCACCAGATACCAATTGATCCGTCCAATAGTTAAACCATTCGCCACGTGGCACAAACATACGTCTGCCGCGAGCATTTGCCTCTAAAATTGGGCAAACCAACAAGTGTTCACCATAAATAAATTCATCAGATCTGTAATGTGTATGCACGTCGTCCTGATCAAATAACACTAACGATTTTAGCATTGGCGTACCTTCTTCCACATATTTCCAAAAGGAAGTATATAAATAAGGTAATAACTGCATGCGTAATTCAATGAATTTACGAACAATATTGGTCACGTCCTCATCAAAAGTCCATGGCTCCTGATTGCCATGATCTCCTGAAGAATGCACTCTACAAAATGGATGGAAAACACCTAATTGGATCCAACGTGTAAATAGTTCACCACTAGGCTGCTCGGCGAATCCTCCAATATCGCTGCCAGCAAATGAAAATCCTGACATCGCCATACGCTGTGCCTGAACATTGGCAATCCATAAATGCTCCCAAGAAGCAATGTTATCTCCTGTCCATGTCGAGCAATAGCGTTGCGTCCCTGAATAGGCTGCACGTGTGATGACAAATGGACGTTTTGGATACACAAATTTCTTCACGCCTTGGTAAGTAGCTCTTGCCATTTGCATTCCATAGATATTATGCGCTTTCCTATGACTGCAGTGATTCCCATCATAGTCATGACGTACATCATCGGGAAATGTCTTGTTAGGCACTTCCATAACGGCAGGCTCGTTCATATCATTCCAAACCCCTCTAACGCCGACATCCTCAACCAACTCTCTAAATAAATCCGACCACCAATCACGTACTTTTTTCTTTGTAAAATCTGGAAAATAACATTCTCCAGGCCATACTTTACCTTTCATAAATGGACCATCGGCGCGTTTACAGAAATAATCATTTTCTACAGCCTCGGTAAAAACAGAATAATCTTTATCGATTTTAATTCCTGGATCAATAATGACGACGGTTTTAAAACCATCATCCAATAATTCCTTAACCATGCGTTTCGGATCAGGAAATTTATTTTTATCCCAAGTAAAACATCTAAAGCCATCCATATAGTCAATGTCCAAATAGATGGCATCACAAGGAATCTTTAAATCTCTAAACTTTTGGGTGATTTCTTTTACAGTAGATTCCGGATAATAACTCCACTTACATTGATGGAACCCTAAAGCCCATAATGGCGGCAATTGGTGTGGTTTCCCTGTCAAATCCGTATAATTGGCAACGACATCTTCCATTTGAGGACCGTAGATGAAATAATAATTCATTTCACCACCTTGCGCCCAGAAACTGGTAACATTCCGTCTTTCTTGAGAAAAATCAAAATAAGATCTGAAGCTGTTGTCAAAGAAAATTCCGTACGCTTTTTTATTATGCAAGCCCGTGTAAAACGGAATGGCCTTATAGATAGGATCCGTCCCTTTTCCGAAGGCGTAACTATCCGAAACCCAGTTTTCAAAACGTTTGCCTTTTAAATTGAGCTCCTCAGGTTTATCACCAAGCCCATAATAACTTTCGCCATCATGAGAGATTTTGCTCATTTTCACGATGTTCCCACCATATTCATAGCTTTCTTCCCAATGAAATCCCAATTCGTCTTCATTGATGAGTTTATGGTCTTTGGCATCAAAAATGTGAACTTTTAAATCGTCTTTTCTAATATGGCAGATGAGTTTTGATGTCGTAACCTTATAGGATTCGGCCTCATCTTCAATTTCAAGATGGTTAAAACCTTTACTGGCATATTTTGTAATGGCATAAGAGAAATCCTTTTCAAAGGTGCCCGTAGTCGTATATCTGAAACGGATCACACTATCCCTTAAAATAGTCATTTCAAGAACCACATCATTATCTGTTGAAAAATAAAGTGTGTCTACATCTTTTTTATAAGCTATTATTTTCGATGGGAATAAATTCCCTTTACTTTCTAATTCAGTATTTACAATCATAATTTGCTATTAAATCTCACAAAAAAACGCATAAGATTATACATATAAAACTTAAGTTAATAGTACTTATCAACTATAACGTTTGAGTTTTGTGTAATTGATGAAATAGGATTGACAGTTATTGTTTTTTGTCAATTTTCTTAGGGATTACCTTGGTTGCAATCGATTTTGTAGTCTTTTTTTGTTGGTTTTTAATTAGTCACTTTTTTATTCGTTTTTCGGAAGATATAACTTTGGGAGACTTATCTGCCACTTGAATTTTATTTTTGGTTTCATCAGTATTTTTCTTATCCTTTTCCTTAGATGAACTATTCGGTTCGGATATAAGTTTGCCGACTTTCTTGTTCGAACTTTTAATAACTTTCACATCCTTTTTTTCTACTGATTTATTTAAATGTTTTTTGGAGGATTGAATCATTTCAACATATTTAAAAGCGACCATTCCCAATGGCGGAATAGTAATTTCTGCGGAATAACCCCGATTATGCAATACTGCTTTTTTAGCCGTAAACACTTTGTTCTTAAAATCGCCCGTTCCATTGTAAGCCATGGCATCACTGTTGAAAATCTCTTCAAGTTTACCTTTGTGAGGAACACCAATGCCATAGGTTATCATTGGTATAGGTGTCATATTACAGGCCACAATGACGACATCCTTAGGATCCTTCCCTTTTCTCATGTAAACCAAAACTGAGTTTTTATGATCATCATAGGCAATCCATTCAAAACCTTCGCCAGAAAATTGTTGCTCATACATGGCGGGCTCCGTTCGATACAAATTATTCAAATCTATGATCAGATTCTGAATGCCTTGATGGTATTGGGAATCCAACAAATGCCAATCCAAACTTTGTCTGAAATTCCATTCATTGCTCTGTCCAAATTCACAGCCCATAAAAAGCAACTTACCTCCAGGATGCGTAAACATATAACTGTACAACAATCTTAAATTAGCAAACCGTTGCCATTCATCACCGGGCATTCGTCCTAAAATGGAACGCTTGCCATAAACCACTTCGTCATGGCTTAAGGGCAGCATAAAGTTTTCAGAAAACGCATAGGTCATTGAAAATGTCAGGTCATTTTGATGGTATTGTCTGTAAATTGGTGGTTTACTGAAATATTCAAGTGTATCGTGCATCCACCCCATCATCCATTTCATCCCAAAACCGAGTCCGCCAGAAAATGTCGGCCGCGAAACCATCGGAAATGCGGTGGATTCTTCAGCGATATTCTGGACATCTGGATAATTGGAATACACCGCTTCATTCATCTCCTTAATAAAAGCAACAGCATCCAAATTCTCTCTTCCCCCATGTATGTTTGGCTCCCACTCCCCGTCCTTTCTGGAATAATCCAAAAACAACATGGAAGCCACGGCATCTACTCGCAACCCGTCCGCATGGTATTGATCGAACCAAAAAAGTGCATTACTGATCAAAAAAGATTTCACTTCATTACGACCGTAATTAAAGATCAAGCTTTTCCAGTCGTGATGATAGCCTTTACGTCTATCAGGATGTTCATACAAACAAGAGCCGTCAAAATAGCCTAATCCATGGGCATCTTCCGGAAAATGAGAAGGCACCCAATCCAAAAGGACGCCAATGTCGTTTTTATGAAGTGTGTCCACTAAAAACTTGAATTCCTCCGGATAACCAAAACGTGAGGTCGGCGCAAAATATCCCGTAATTTGATAGCCCCAACTGGGATCGTATGGAAATTCCATAATAGGCATCAGCTCTACATGGGTAAATTTCATTTTTTTTACATACGTCACAAGATCATCGGCTAACTCGACATAAGACATAAATCTGTCTTCGGTTTCATGACGTTTCCAAGACCCTAAATGCACTTCATAAACAGAGTGTGGTGCGTCCAATGCATTATTTTTTTTACGTTTGGACATCCAATTCTCATCCTTCCATTGATAGTGATCTTCCCAAACAATAGATGCGGTGTGAGGTGGATGTTCCGAACGACGTGCATACGGATCGGCCTTTTCTGTTTTTATATTGTTATGATGGCTTGTGATTTTGTATTTGTAGATATTCCCTTTTCCAACATTCGGAATAAAACCTTCCCAAACACCGCTTTTATCCCATCTAACATTCAGTTCGTGTACATTTTCCTTCCAATCATTAAAATCACCAACCACAGAAACTTTTTTGGCACTGGGAGCCCAAACGGCAAAATAGGTACCTCTGACCCCCTCATGCTCCATAATATGAGATCCAAATTTTTCATAAAGCCTGAAATGCTTTCCAGCCAAAAACAGATTGATATCAAAATCGGTAAAACGACTACAAGGCATTACTTTCGGCATATTTAAGGCTTAAGAGGGTTAAATTATGTTAATAGATGATAAATAAAAACCTAAAGTACTAAAATTAGGTAAACGAAGTCACAAGAAATAGCGATTTAAAATCCTAGTGATTATCTTAACACTTTATTGAGAAAGGAAACATAATACCATTCGACTTAATATTAAAATCACAAATCCATCATTATGAAAACACTGCCATTTATAGTTTTATTCAGTCTTATTTTTAGCTGCAATAGTTCAGCCCAAAAAAAAGATAGCAAAACAGCTCAAAATAAAGAATATAAAGTCACAAAATCAGACGCCGAATGGAAGGCTGAATTAAGCGCCGAGCAATTCCGTGTACTAAGACAAGGAGGAACTGAACCCGCATTCTCAAGTCCGTTAGATAAAAATTTCCAACCGGGAGTTTATGTCTGCGCAGCCTGTAAAACGCCACTCTATAAAAGCGAAAACAAGTTTGATTCCGGAACCGGTTGGCCAAGTTTTGACCGTGTTATTGAAGGCAATGTCGCATTTGAAAAAGGTGGCAATGCCTATATGGGCATCGAAGAACATTGTGCAACATGTGGCGGCCACTTAGGTCACGTTTTTAATGACGGCCCAAAAGCAACCACAGGAAAACGTCATTGCATCAATGGGGTAGCCCTGGAATTTATTCCTAGTGCCAAATAATAAAAAAATCCAGTTCTCAATAAGAACTGGATTTTTATGTTTCAAAATCCCTTTCGGGGATTTAGAGGATATTATTCTCCCATAGCCGCAGCAACTGATGCTGACAGTCTTTTATAAGTACCATTTTCCAAACGGGTTCTGATAACTTCAAAAGCTTCTAAAGTTTCATTGATGTCGGTGATATCATGTGTTGCTGTTGGAATCATTCTCAACAAGATTAATCCTTTCGGAATCACAGGATAGACTACAATAGAACAGAAAATGCCGTGGTTTTCACGTAAATCCTTTACTAAAGCCATGGCTTCAGGAATGCTTCCTTTTAAATATACCGGAGTGACACAACTTTGCGTGGTACCAATGTCGAAACCGCGTTCTTTAAGTCCAGACTGTAAAGCATTGGTGTTTTCCCATAGCTTTGCTTTCAATTCTGGCATCGTTTTCAACATTTCTAAACGTTTACGAGCGCCAACTACTAATTGCATTTGTAGCGACTTCGCAAACATTTGTGAACGCAAATTATATTTTAGGTAATCAATAATTTCTTGATCTGCGGCAATAAATGCTCCTGTACTTGCTAAAGATTTTGCAAACGTTGCGAAGTACACATCAATACCGTCTTGAACGCCTTGCTCCTCACCTGCTCCAGCACCTGTTTTACCAAGCGTTCCAAAACCGTGAGCATCATCTACTAAAAATCGGAAATTAAACTTTTTCTTAAGTTCAACGATTTCTTTTAAACGACCTTGTTCACCACGCATTCCAAACACACCTTCAGAAATCACTAAAATTCCTCCGCCTGTCTGTTCTGCCATTTTTGTAGCACGTTCCAAATTCTTCTCTAAGCTTTCAACATCATTGTGCTTATAGGTAAAACGTTTACCCATATGCAAACGTACACCATCAATAATACAGGCGTGCGCATCCACATCATAAACGATAATATCGTCCTTGCCTACCAAAGCATCAATGGTCGAAACCATACCTTGATAACCAAAATTCAAAAGATAAGCAGCTTCTTTGTTTACGAATTCAGCCAACTCATTTTGTAAGACTTCGTGAAGATCAGTATGACCAGACATCATTCGCGCGCCCATTGGGTACGCCGAGCCATAATCAGCGGCAGCTTGAGCGTCCGTTTTTCTGACTTCAGGATGATTTGCCAATCCTAAATAGTCATTGATACTCCAAGTAATAACATCTTGCCCGCGAAATTTCATGCGGTTAGAGATTTGACCTTCCAATTTAGGAAATACAAAATAGCCTTCAGCTTGTGAAGCCCATTTACCAAGAGGACCTTTGTCTCTGTAAATTCTATCAAATAAGTCTTTCATGTAATCTTAATGTTTTTCGGACATACGCCGCCATTTCAATCAACCTTTATGTAAGTTTGAGAGCCATGCGCTATCATCTTTAGTTAGCTTTATTAATTTGTGCAAAATTAACTAAATATCTACTCATTGCATAATTTAGTTATAAACCGCTGTTTATAAGATTTTCATCCACAAAAAATCCCACAACACCGAATTACGCAATAGGATTATCTAGCTGTAGTTCAACTATTTAATATATTGGATAGTCTCCAAAGTAGAGACCTTTTTACTGTCAAAAAAGCCTTGCTCTTCCATCCATTTGTCGCTATAAACCTTGCTCATGTATCGCGATCCATGGTCAGGAAAGATGACTACCACCTTATCACCTGGTTTAAATTCTCCGGCTTCATTCAATTGTTTTATAGCTTGCATTGCTGCACCACTTGTATAACCAACAAACAAACCTTCTTCACGTGATATCTCACGAGCGGTATGGGCGCTTTCTTCGTCAGTAACCTTAATGAACTCATCAATCAAATCAAAATCTGTAGCTGTAGGAATCAAATTTTTTCCTAAACCTTCAATGCGATACGGATATATTTCATCTTTATCAAACTCACGGGTTTCGTGGTATTTTTTCAAGACAGAACCATAAGCATCAACACCTATGACTTTTATGTTTGGATTTTGTTCTTTCAAGTATTTAGCAGTCCCAGAAATTGTTCCTCCTGTACCACTACAGGCTACTAAATGTGTTATTACACCTTCAGTTTGTGTCCAAATCTCAGGACCTGTACTGTTATAATGTGCATCAATATTTAACTGATTAAAATATTGATTAATATAGATAGATCCTTTGGTTTCTTCATGCAAGCGTTTTGCAACTTCATAATAAGATCTCGGATCATCGGCACTCACATGAGCAGGACACACATAAACCTGTGCACCCATTGCTTTTAGCATGTCTATTTTATCTCCCGATGATTTTGAACTTACCGCAAGAATACATTTGTAGCCTTTAATGATACTCACCATGGCTATGCTAAAGCCTGTATTGCCAGACGTTGTTTCTATAATCGTATCTCCTGGTGACAATATGCCTTGTCTTTCGGCTTCTTCAATAATGTGCAGTGCAATTCGGTCTTTAGAGGAGTGACCTGGATTAAAAGCTTCTACTTTGGCATAAAACTCACCATTATAGTCAGCTGTCATCTTGTTCAATTTGATAAGAGGGGTATTACCTATGAGTTGCAATACATTATCAAATACTTGAATATTTTTTTTCATACGTGTTTCTTATTCTTTTCAATAGGACCTATGGATAGCGAAAATCAAGTATAATTCTTATTATAAACCATGAACACCGCGATTTCATAAATCCTATTTACGATTACAATTTATGAAAATGTAATCTCAAACCCCGCAAAAGTACGGGATTTTTTTAAATTAGACATTAATATTCTCTAAGTCTAACAAAAAAGCGTATTCTTCCGCATCTTCTTTTAAGGATTCAAAACGCCCTGAAGCCCCGCCATGGCCGGCTTTCATGTTCGTTTTCATCAACAATTTATTGTTATCGGTTTTATAATCTCGTAACTTAGCCACCCATTTTGCAGGTTCCCAATACTGTACTTGAGAATCATGCAGGCCTGTCGTAATTAAGATATGTGGGTAATCCTGCTTTTTCACATTATCATAAGGTGAATAGGATTTCATGTATTCATAATAGGTTTTATCGTTTGGATTTCCCCATTCGTCATATTCTCCTGTGGTTAAGGGTATCGAATCATCCAACATAGTGGTCAATACATCTACAAAAGGAACTGCCGCAATTACGCCATTATAAAGTTCTGGTGCTTCATTAATGACAGCGCCAATCAATAAGCCACCGGCACTTCCACCTAAAGCATACAAATGGTGTGAGGAGGTGTAGTTTTGGGCGATTAGAAACTTGGAACAGGCGATAAAATCAGTAAAGGTGTTTTTCTTTTGAAGCAATTTCCCGCCTTCGTACCACATACGGCCTAAATACTCACCGCCTCTGACATGGGCAATGGCATAAATAAAACCTCTATTCATTAAACTTAAACGAAGACTGGAAAAATAAGGATCAATCGTATGTCCGTAAGATCCATAAGCGTAAAGCAATACGGGATTTGTACCATCTTTTTTGATCCCTTTTTTATACACCATTGAAATTGGCACTTTAGTACCGTCATCTGCGGTGGCCCAAACTCGTTCTGAAGTATAATTATCCTTATCAAAGGTAGGATCTAAAACCTCCTGCTCTTTCAGAATGGTTTTCTCCTTTGTGACCATATTAAAATCGATACTGGAAGATGGTGTTGTCATTGAGTTGTAACCATAACGAAGGATTACCGTATCAAAATCGACATTGGTTGAAGTGTAAGCGGTATAGGTTTCGTTATCAAATGGCAAATAATAATCTTCTGTATTATCCCATCGTTTGATCCGAATTTGGTTCAGACCATTGGTGCGCTCACTGATCACCAAAAAGTCCTTAAAAATGTCAATATCTTCCAATAAAACCAAATCTCTATGCGGAATGACCTCTGTCCAATGATTAAATTTGGTGTCATTCTCAGGGGTTTTCATTAACTTAAAGTTGACAGCACCATCGGCATTGGTAACAATATAAAATTGATCACCATAATGTGAAATACTATATTCCAATCCTCTAACACGTTCTTGAAACACTGAGAAATCTCCATCAGGTGTATCGGCATTTAAGGTAAAATATTCGTTGGTCAATGTGCTATAACAGGCAATAATCAAATATTTTTTTGATTTCGATTTGTAAACAGCCACACCAAACGTATCGTCTTCTTCATGAAAAACTAATGTATCCTTGCTTGAAGAACTTCCTAATTTGTGTTTAAAAACTTTGTCAGACCGCAGTGTTTTTTCGTCCTTTACGGTATAGAATAATGTTTTGTTGTCATTGGCCCAAGTTGCGGAACCTGTCGTGTTTTCAATGGCATCTAAGAAAATCTCATCGGTAATTAAACTCTTTATTTGCAAGGTGTAATTCCGTCGTCCAACAGTGTCCAGACCAAATGCAATCATCGTATTATCAGGACTCACACTCAAGCCAACCAATTTAAAATAGTCGTGCCCTTCAGCCATCACATTACAGTCAAACAACAATTCGTCTGGATTATCCAAGGTGTCTTTTTTTCTTAAATATATCGGGTAATCCTTCCCAACTTCATATTTAACAATGTACCAATAGCCATTATATTTATAAGGAACTGATTCATCATCTTCCTTAATTCGAGCTTTCATTTCCTCAAAAAGTGAATTTTCAAAGTCTCTATATTTTGAAGTGACGGCGTCAAAGTAATCGTTTTCAGCATTGAGGTAATCAATAACATCCTGATTTTCTCGGTCATTTAACCAAAAATAATCATCGCGACGTTCATCATCATGTACACTTAACGTTTTAAGTACTTTTTTTGCTTTTGGCGGCTGAATATTTTGTGTCATTTTAATATTTTTAATAAGGACTGCAAAAGTACTATTTTAAAAGAACAGAGAACGAAGAGAAAATAGAATAAAAAGAAATGAAGTGAGCACTATTCTTTGAAAATTATTCCCATAGCCATTTCCAAAAAATTAGTGAAACTCGTGTCTAAACCTTAATTTTGTTACCTAATATAAAAACTGAAAATATGTTTGGAGATATGATGGGCATGATGAATAAACTCAAAGAGACCCAAAAAAAAGTTGAAGAAACCAAAGAACGGTTGAACCATGTTTTGGTTGATGAACAAAGTAGTGATGGCAAATTAAAGGTCACATTATCCGCTAACAGAACGATAAAATCAATTGCTATTGATGACGAATTACTACAGGACAAAGAAATGCTTGAAGATTATTTAATCATGACCTTGAATAAGGCTATTGAGAAAGCGACCGGTGTAAACGAAACTGAATTGGCTGCTGTGGCTAAAGATGGCATGCCTAATATTCCTGGCTTGGACATGTTTAAATAATCCAATAAACTGCATTATCAGATAATCATGTTATATCGATAGGACTTGAACTGCTCTAAAAGCAGTTCATTTTTTTAGAATCAACTATTAAACACTCTATTAAGTTCTTAAAATCAACTTATGAATAAGATAAAAAAAGCAGTCTTTAATTGGAGTGGCGGTAAAGATTCTGCCTTAGCACTCCACAAAACCTTAAAAAATAAAGACCTTGAAGTTGTTGCTCTTTTTACAACTTTTAATGAAGAAACTCGCAAATCTTCCATGCATTCCCTTCCTTTAGAAATATTATCCAAACAAGCTAAGAGCATCGGAATTCCACTCTATACCATGTACTTTTCTAAAGATTTAAAAAATTATGACGAAAAGATGCTTGAAGCTGTAACGCATTTTAAAACCTTGGACGTGACCAATTTCATCTTTGGCGACCTCACAGCTTCTGGACTCAAAACCTACAGAGAATCCAAATTGAATCCGTTGGGGATTGAGGTCATCGAGCCCCTTTGGGATAAATCCTCTGACGACATCATGAAAGAGTTTTTAGAGTCTGGCATTAAAACCAAAATCATTGTCACTCAGGAAGGCAAATTAGATAAAAACTATATTGGTAAAACCTTAGACGATAATCTAATAAGCACATTTCCAAAGGATATTGATGTTTGTGGGGAACAGGGCGAATACCACACCTTAGCCTATGAAGGTCCTTTATTTAAACATCCTATCGATTTTTCGATCTCAAAGGTTTATGAGACTTCTTATGAATTCATGCTCGAAGATGGAACCGTACAGACTTGCGTTTATTGGAGTGCTAAGTTTAATTTGTAGAGGTTATTATGATATTTAAAACGCACAAACGCGTTATGATAATTTATCAAAAGACTTTCCTCGAAAATTTGAAGTGAAATTTCTTAAAACTTATATTTGAGTTTAAGCACAGGATTAACAAGTCGGAAGAAAAAATAAAATCGCCATTTTTTATTAAAAAGCGGAACCAGAATTTTATAATCAATTCTATTATAGTCTTTCCCTAAAAATGAATTTATGGGATAAGCATTTATCAAGCTCATGTCACTCATTCGTCGTTTTACTTCTTCAAAGCTCATCGTTGATTGCAGTATGCGTATCATGGAAAAAAACACGAATGATTCCTGCTTAGCCTTAATTCGCGCTAAGGAACCAGGGTTAATATTTTTATTTTCCAACATTCTTATCATGGAGTCATAAATTATGGCCACATTTTGAATATCTCTAATGACGTTAAGATAATGTGTCGGTTCCCTCTTGGTCATCGCCGTACCTGAGGTTTTTCTGTGTCGGTGCGCATCGAATTTTAAATGGGTCATCCTTTTTGCCTTTAAAAATAACTCCAACGAAAAAATAGCATCTTCCATCCACCGCCCTTCGATAAATCTTATTTCTGAATTTTTCAAAAATTCTCGATTTATAAAGAAATACCACACTTCTACTCTATAGTATTCGTTCTCTAAATAATCTTCCCCAGTTGTTATAGGGCTAATTGGGTGCTCTACCGAAATATCAAGAGGCAGGTTATTAGCTATAGTTTGATTTTTTGAAGATGAATTAGAAAAAAAACCAGACAGGAAAGTTAAAATATCTAAATGATGACGTTCACTAGTATCCACTAATGCTTTTAATGAATTCGATATGAGATAATCGTCAGGATCTAGGAAATAAATATACTTCCCTTGAGCGACATCCATACCACAATTCCTGGCACTACCAACGCCGCCATTTTTTTTATCGATGACTTTAATACGATCATGTATTTTGGCATAATTCTGAATGATTCTCAAACTTCCATCAGTTGATCCATCATTAACTATAATAATCTCGTAATCTTTAGCGTCAATATCCTGATCAAGTACGCTATCTAGACATTGAGAAACGTATTTTTCGACATTATAAACTGGAATAATAATACTTAATCTCATCGATTATTTAGATACTTACTTTTATGTGGTTAGAGTAATTCTCTGATTTAAAGTGCTTTTTAAATGTCGAATATAACTAAAAGACGCCTTAAAACTCACTATTTTTCACAAAACTCGATTATCTGCGTGAATGATTAGGAAAATCATATATTTTAAACATTGCAAATAGCTTTTATGCATTTCATCACATCATTCTTACATTAGGTTGCGCAATTTACGACTTGATCAATTTTATCGACTTCCATAGATGTTATCCTGTTTTTATTCATAATAAAAATTAAAAAAGCCGTTGTAAGTATCTATTTTTTTATCCTTCAATACTTGTGAAAATGAAGGACTTGTATCCAGAAATAAAATAACATAAAGTAACTGTTTTTTCATAATGAAGGATTAGATCATAAATCTACATAAATTAATTCGAAAAAATTATTCTCATATTTTTTTAATACTACCTCCATTTAGTGATACATTTGTCAAAAATAACAACTAAAAATGACTCCATCCGATCAAGTTAAAGGCCTTGTAGAACGCCTTGGTGCGTTGAGGAGGTATCTTTGACATAGATGCCAAAACTATTGAGATAAGTAACGAAGAGGAAAAAACCTTCGATCCAAATTTCTGGAATGATAGCAAAGCCGCCGAGCTTGTAATGCAATCATTACGCGAAAAAAAACACTGGGTTGCCGATTACGAAACCGCTAAATCTTTAATTGAAGATCTTAAGGTGTTCTATGAATTCTATAAAGCGGATGAAATATCTGCCCAAGAATTAGAGGAACATTTAGAAAAAACGGTCGCGCATATTGAAAAACTAGAGTTTAAGAACATGCTTTCAGAAGAAGGCGATAACTTAAGTGCCGTACTTCAAATTACTTCAGGCGCTGGTGGTACCGAATCCTGCGATTGGGCGAGTATGCTCATGCGCATGTACCTCATGTATGCTGAACACAGTGGATTTAAAGTAAAAGAACTCAACTTTCAGGAAGGTGATGTTGCAGGTATAAAAACGGTGACTTTAGAAATTGAAGGCGCATTTGCATTTGGTTGGTTAAAAGGTGAAAACGGCGTGCATAGACTCGTCCGCATCTCCCCTTTTGACAGTAATGCCAAACGACATACCAGCTTTGCCTCTGTTTATGTATATCCACTTGTAGATGATACCATCGAAATTGATATCAATCCTGCCGACATTGAAATTACCACGTCACGTTCTGGTGGCGCAGGTGGGCAGAATGTCAATAAAGTTGAAACTAAAGTGCAATTGGTCCATAAACCTACTGGCATTCAAATTTCATGTTCAGAAACCCGTTCACAACACGATAATAGATCGAGAGCCATGCAAATGTTAAGATCTCAATTGTATGAAATAGAACTGCAAAAACAATTGGCACAGCGGGAAGATATCGAATCAGGGAAAATGAAAATTGAATGGGGAAGCCAAATCCGTAATTACGTGATGCATCCTTATAAATTAGTGAAGGACGTCAGGACCGGATATGAAACAGGAAATGTTGACGATGTGATGAACGGTCATATTGACGAGTTTTTAAAAGCATACCTCATGATGATGGGACAAAAGGATGACAATCCGAATGAACTTTAATTAAGTTCCTGTTGATTTAACAGCGATTAAATTATTAATCTAGGAAAAGCGATCAGTCAATTGCCTGTCTTTAAAAAATCACTAAAAATAAAATGTCGGATAAATCAATCCATTTGATTTATCCGATATTTATGTTTTTAAAACTATTCCTCTCCAATTTCTCTAAACTGAGGCCTTATGGTAAAGGGAGCCGATTTAATTAAATCCCCTTGTATCTTTTTTAATATTTCAGAAGTAACTAAAGTGAGTTCTTTATGTTCATCGAATAGTGATTCTATAATAGTAAGATAGTTTTCATCATAACGGTTATGATCTATTTTAAACCTTTCATATTCCCTTATTTCCACACTGGAAAAATAATCTGCAAACTTAATATCATCTCCGCCAATATTACCACTAGCAAGCCCAAACCATAATGAAGGAACATCGTAAGCGTGACCTATGATGATACCATGAAGGGAACTTGAAATTATTTTTTCACAAGAACATACATCTTCAATGACCTTTTCTATAGCATCAAAAAGATTGATAATTAAAACGTCATCGCTATTTAATTTTTCAATGATTTCCTCATAGTGTAAAAAATGTGGAATAATTCCTAATTTGTATTTTTTATTTACCTTAGGTGTGAATATCAGCGGCATTAATAATGCTGGATCTCCGATGGCTTCTGGAGCTTGATAACCTAGCTGTTTAAGACGAAGTTGAGTGTGTTTTCCGCGAACTGCGTAGAAATTAGCATTGGTTATTTGGCAATTTTGTTTTATAATACCTGAACCCCATATATCACAATTAGGATTGGTATACCAATCAATTACACTACCGATAGTTAAAAGAAGGTTCTGTTTCTTACCTAATAGAAATTGGATATTATAATACATTTCCTTAACAGATAATTTTCTGTTGTAAATCGCCCTGAGATAGGTTAAAACGAATAGTTTATTGAAGCCTGTATGCAGTAGTGGCGTGTACATGGGTTTTTTACCCGAAAGATTCTCTACGATATAAGGTCCTAAAACATCTCCGAAGTTTTTTTTCCCAAAAGGAACTTTATGCCAAAACATATTAATTTTGTCCGAGTTCACTTCATTCATTTTACTTTCAAATATTTCAAGCATTATTCTTATTTTATTCTAATCCCATTGAAAAGATTGACCTGTTTTTCAGATAATTAGTTTTAGCGCCTATGCTCATGCTTCTACATTGGGTAAATATAAGAAAGTTAGACATTTCTGTAATAAATGAAGAACATTTGATTGACGTGGAGAAATACACTTTATGTTTTTAACAGACTTACTATGATTTGGCTGATCATTCAATTACAATTAACAAATAAGAATTTTGGCTAATCCAGAAAAAGAATGGAATTTTGGCCAAATTGAATTAATAGAATCAAAAACTTCTGGATCAATAATAAATTTAAAAATGAAAAAAATAGACACCATAATTTTCGACCTCGGAGGCGTTCTTATCGATTGGAACCCAGAATATGTATACCTGGACGTTTTTGAAGGCGATAGAGAAAAAATGCAATGGTTTTTCGATACTATTTGTACCCATGACTGGAATGAAAACCAAGATGCAGGCTACCCGTTAGCAAAAGCAACTGAGGAGCGTATTGCACTTTTCCCTGAGCATGAAGAACTTATTAAAATGTTTTATGGACGCTGGGAAGAAATGCTGGGAGAAGCTATTGAAGGCACTGTTGACATTCTAAAAAAATTAATCGATAGTAAGCAATTTAAAGTGGTTGCACTCACAAACTGGAGCCATGAAACCTTTCCTGTTGCTTTGGAAACTTTTGATTTTTTACATTGGTTTGAAGGTATATTAGTTTCGGGCGAAGAAAAAACTCGTAAACCATTTAAGGATATTTATGAATTGACTTTAAATCGCTTTAATATAGAGGCAGAAAACTCCGTTTTTATAGATGATAATCTTCGAAATATCAACGCGGCCAAAGAACTAGGCATCAATACCATACATTTTCAAAACCCTGACCAGTTGAAAGCAGAATTAAAATCTTTCGACATTGCAATCTGAAATTACGCATTAAATGGAAATAATTGTGAACTGCATTCAATTGGTGTAACTTTGGATATTCCTATAAAATAAACCCAAAATGATATCGATCTACCATAATCCCAGATGCAGCAAATCTAGAGAGGGACTAGCAATTTTAGAAAATGAAAAAGCAAACTTCCAAGTCATTAAGTACATGGACCAATTATTAAGTGTTGCAGAACTTAAAGAAATCATTGGTCTTTTAAAAATCAAACCTATTGAATTGGTAAGAACCCATGAGTCTATTTGGAAAGAGAATTTCAAGAATTTAGAACTCTCTGATGATGATATCATTTCCGCCATGGCAAAGCACCCACAACTTATCGAACGGCCAATCGTCATAAACGGTAACAAAGCCGTTATAGGCCGCCCTCCGCAGAAAATCGTCGAGGTTTTATAGCGGATTCTTTAACACAACTTTAACCAAACATCATTAAACCAAATTCTATTTTCGCATTCTTATTAACTAAACCAGCATGTTATGGTCACAAAATTAGTCAGGATGTCTCTTTTGATGCTTTTTTTTAGCGTTAGTACTTCATATGCCCAAACGGATGCGGCTAGGGAAAAAGAACGTGAAAAATACATCCAAAAACAATATCAGGAATATTACGATCGCATGGATACCTACATCAATTTATTAAAGGTCGATGATTTTAAAGGAGCCATCATCAAACAGAAAATTGATGAGTTCTATAAAAAACGAAATCAAATCATGATGACTGAAGTTTCAGAATATGAAAAACAGCCACTAGTGGAACAATTAAAAGCCACTCATTTTTCGGATGTTGAAGAACTTTACACTGAAGAAACCATCAATTCCATCCAAAGATATTTAACCGACAATAAAGCTGAAATTAAAAAATTACAAAAAACAAAGAAAAACAACTAAACTAATGAAACTAATTCCCTACTTATTTACCTTACTTTTTCTATTTACTTCAAACATTCTCTCCGCTCAAGAGGAGGTCAGCATTACAGGTACAGTGATGGACAAAGATGTCAATCAGCCTCTTGAATATGCAACCATCGCTTTTTTCAGTAAAAAAGAAAACAGGATTGTCACAGGTGGCATCACTGATACACAAGGTAAATTTGATATAAAAGTCCCAAGAGGTACCTATGATATTTCTGTAGAATACATCTCATATGGCACTATAAAAATTCCTAATAAAACTTTACTTAAAAACACTGATTTAGGTGTCTTGACCATTGCGATTGACGCTCAAGCTTTAGGCGAAGTTTCAATTATTGCCGAACGCACAACGGTGGAAATTAAGTTGGACAAAAAAATATATAACGTTGGTTCTGATTTGACCGTTAGAGGTGGAACTGTAAGTGACGTACTAGATAATATACCTTCTGTTTCAGTCGATGTTGAAGGGAATGTGTCCTTAAGAGGTAACGATAACGTGACCATTTTAATCAATGGGAAACCTTCTGGATTAGTTGGTCTTAACTCAACAGATGCCTTGCGTCAACTACCAGCTGAATCAATTGAGCGCGTTGAAGTCATCACATCGCCATCGGCGCGTTATGATGCTCAAGGTACAGGTGGAATTCTAAATATCATCTTAAAGAGAAGTAAACTTCAAGGTTTAAATGGCGCTATTACGGCAAATGCTGGACATCCAACATCTGCAGGTCTTTCTGGGAATATTAACTACAGAACTGGCGATTTCAATTTTTTCAATACCACAAGTTATTCTTATAGCGATTCGCCAGGAAAATCTTCTACAGATACCCATTATTTCAACATTAGACGTGATGAGAATGGAAATATCATCGAAGATAAACCTGATACATTCTTATTTGAAAAACGTAATTCCAACAGAGTAAGCAACAACTTTACGACCAACCTTGGCGTGGAGTGGTATATCAATAATTCGACGTCTTTGACCACCTCATTGGTGTACAGAAACAGCGACCGAGATAATAATTCTACAAACATCAGTAGAGAATACGATATCAACAATAATTTGACCTCACTTTCTTCACGTTTCGATCCAGAAGATCAAAATTCTAAAACGATCCAATATGCTGTTAACCTTAACAAGCAATTTGATAACAACAGTCAGCATAAATTAACTTTCGATTTTCAATACGAAACCAGTGACGAAGACAATCGCTCATTCATTACCCAAGATGGTACTGAAGTAGAGCGTGTTTTCACACTTCAAAATCAGGATAAAATCTTATTACAATCTGATTACGTACGTCCTATTGGCGACAATAGCCAGTTTGAATTTGGATACCGTGGTAATTTTAATCAATTGGATACCGATTATAGCTTGTTGTTTTTTGAAAATGGCAACTTTGAAGTAGATCCAAATGTCAGCAATAATTTACTCTACAAAGATTATGTGAATGCTGTTTACACGCAATTTGGAAGTAAGATCAATAAGAAATTTTCTTATTTAATGGGCTTGCGTATGGAATCTGCGCGTATTACCATTGATCAAAAAACCACTAATGATGTACAAAAAAAGGATTATGCTGGTTTGTTCCCAACAGTGAATCTAGGCTATGAATTAAATGAGAACCAGAGTTTTCAATTAGGATACAACCGACGCATCAGAAGACCATATTCCCGTTTCATCAATCCATTTCCTTCAAGAACTAGCCCAACAAGTTTATTTGTAGGAAATCCTGATATCGATCCAAGCTACTCCAACAAAGTTGATTTAGGTTATTTGACTAAAATCAATAAGTTTACCTTGAACTCTTCCATCTATTATGAAAGAGCAACGGACGTGTTCAGTTTTATTAGTGAAACTACAGGCGATTATTACATTAGAGACATCAACTTCACCATTAATGAAAATGATCCAAACTTTGAAAATCTTACGTCTCAATATGAAAGTGTGAATCCTGTAATCAGAAGAACACCTATCAACTTGGCAACTAATGACAGATTTGGTTTTGAGTTTACCTTAACTTACCGCCCATCAAGAGATTGGAACATGAATGGTAACTTTAACTTGTTTCAATCAAAAACTGCAGGAGTATATAACAAAGTAGATTATGGCGCAGAAAACTTAAGCTGGTTTGTACGTTTCAATAACAAATATACCTTACCTGGTAAAATTGACTGGCAAACACGTATTTTCTATATGGGACCAAGTGAAGATGCCCAAAATAAAACAAAAGGAATGTTCTCTACTGATTTGGCCTTTAGCAAAGATGTTTTTAAAGACCAGGGCTCAATTGCGTTTAACGTAAGTGATGTGTTCAATACCAGAAAAAGATCGATGGATTCATTTACTTCTGCATATACCAGTTCTTCTGAATTTCAGTGGAGACAAA
Source organism: Gelidibacter sp. (assembly GCF_053579655.1). Classification (NCBI taxonomy): domain Bacteria; kingdom Pseudomonadati; phylum Bacteroidota; class Flavobacteriia; order Flavobacteriales; family Flavobacteriaceae; genus Gelidibacter; species Gelidibacter sp. Next base: position 250,900 of record NZ_JBMDWE010000001.1, read on the forward strand.
GAAGTTTCAATCTCTCATTTACCTACCGTTTCAACCAACAAAAGAAACAACAGCGCTCTATGGATCGCGGAAATGGTGGCGAAGATTTTGATTTTGAAGGATAGACCGTTCTTACCTTATGCTTGAGGCTTTAAGTTTCAAGCATAAGGTAAAAACCAAAAAATATAAGAACAAAAAAAAAAGCGGTTTCATAATTTGAAACCGCTTTTTTAATATATAATTGGAAGTTACTTCTATAGGGTAGCCGCTTCTCTTTTCGCTTTGCGTTCTGCTTTAATTTCTTTAAATCGTTCTATTGATGATCCAATGACCCAGTAAGGAATAACGAAAGTCATTAAAAATATCATTAACCAAAAACCCATGGTCAAAATGGTTAAAAAGGCTATAAATCCTAAATATTGTTCAAATGTAAACATGTTGCAAGTTCTTTATAATAATTAAAGCAAATATAGGAGAAACCTTTTGTTTATACAATACCAATTTTAAGATTTATTAACAAGGTTTTCAAGGATCACATCAAATATGTGCCATCAGCTCTTTTAAATCAATCTGCATTTTCATCTAACAAGCATTGAAATTTCTTTTCTTCAGATAGTTGAACACTTCAATCAATGTGCTTCAACATAACTTTTGAAATTATTAAGAATGGCCTGCCAACCTTCTCTTTGCATCGCTATTGAATTTTGTGCTTCGGCGTCAAATATGGTGGTCACTTCTACATGTTCTCCTAGACTTTTAAACCTTGTTGTTGAAATGCGTCCATCTGGCATTGTATAGGTGATTTTTTCATGGTCAAAAACCTCGTCATAAACACCTTCAAAATCAAATCCAAAACTTCCATCCTTGGCTTCCATCCGGCTTGACAACTTCCCACCTACTCTTAAATCATTTTCCGCCTTTGGACTGCACCATTCATCGCTTGCAAAATTCCATTTTGTAATATGATTGGGTTGTGTCCAATAACGCCAAATCTTTTGCACATCTCCCTTGATGGTTGCTTCTACTGTGATCTTTTCTGCGTTCATGACCTTTACGATTTAATTTTTTTTATAGCATAAACGTGGTGATTTGTGCTTGTATATAGTTCAATAGTGCCACGGCGATTTCTCAATAATTTTAAACTAAAAATAGTAATAGGACTTTGGAATGTTGAATATTTAAGTCATCTCAGCAGAAAATCCTGAAATATAATCGTCTGGATATTGATAAGATTTTTTATTCCTTTTTTAAGTTCGATTTTTATAATAGAACGCAGACCTGCCCGTCCGTTCAAGCGGGTAACACTGATGATTTATGATAAAACATGATCAGTTTTCGCTTTAAACGTCATCTGAATAAAACATAGTCTTTTGCGTTTTATGCCTTTCAGAAAAACAGACCCACGTTTTATATAAATTGCTATTCCATCGAGTGTAAACCGATCATATTTCCTTCGGTATCCATAAACATTGTAATAAACCCATGTTTGCCTATAGACATTTTAGGATTCAATATTTTGCCACCTGCTTTCTCGATGCGCTGTTCTTCAATGTTGCAGTCCTTGCTTCCAAAATAAACAACGGTAGAATTCCCTCCCGCCTTCATACCTTCCATTTTAACCAAAGCACCGCTAGCACCATAAGTATTCATGTCACCTGAAAAACTTTTCATTTCGATTTCATCGCTGGTAGGACTCATCAATCTTTCTAATTTTGTCCCCAATACAGTTTCATAAAATTTTGAGGCTCTATTCATGTCATCTACATAAATTTCGAACCAAACGATAGGTGTGTTTACATTCATAATAACTTCAATTTTAAGTTGTTATTAAAATTAAAACAAATTCACTAAACCACACTTGTCATAGGGCAAGAAATTTAATTTTGAAGAATTTCTTTTCGACTACGTCATAAAGATGTATCGGTAACTCCAAAAAATGACGCACGCATTGGACATTTCACCTTTTTCTAGAAAGAATTGTCCTTTTTAATATTTAGGCCGGTTTTATTACCGATTTAAATTTTATTAAAATGATAACGATTATTCAACATAAATCTCAATGTATTGCATAGTCAATAAATGATGTTGTATTTTACAAATAATATCTGAATTTTGATTGCCAGATAAGCCGTCGAACCTCATCTGCCCGCATTAATAGCGCCTGAATTTATAGCTAAAATAATTTGACAACTATCTTTCTAAAATTCAGCACAATAGATTTTATTATTTGTAATTAGTCTAAATAAACTTTGATAAATTAAATCTGCATAATATCTTTGCGTCCTTATTTATAATCAATCCAAATAAAATGGCAATTAAAAAGATATTCTTGTTCCTTGTTTTAATAGGACAATTAAGTTATTCACAATCAAAAATAGAAGGCACAATCACGGATGAAGACAAGAAGATCATCCCTTTCGCTAATGTTTTAATTGAAGGTACAACCTTCGGAACCTCTGCCGATGCCAACGGTTACTTCAAACTCACAAATCTTGCCTCTGGAGATTACACTATTAAAGTTTCTTATGTTGGTTTTAAACCATCATTTCAAACGGTTCAATTAAGAACTAATGAAACTTTAAGCCTCAAATTTCATCTTAGCAGTGATTCAGAATTAGATCAAGTAGAGGTATTTGGAAGCAGATACAAACATCCTGACAAAATTGAAGCACTTACCAGATTACCTTTGGCGCCTTATGAGCAAATACAAAGTATCTCCATTATTTCTGAAAAGCTAATCGCTCAACAAGGCAATTTAACGATAGCTGACGCCACTAAAAACGTTCCAGGAGTTTACGCTTTTGCTACCTATGGTAATAAGCGTGAAAGTATGTCGTCCCGTGGTTTTAGAGGAATTCCAATCTTAAAAAACGGGGTTCGTGTACACTCCGATTTTAGAGGCACTGGGATTTTGACCGATATGCAAGGTGTTGATAATATTCAGGTTCTAAAAGGCGCTGCGGCAATTACACAAGGTGTCGCCACCGATTTAGGAAGCCCAGGTGGTGTGATCAATATTGTGACTAAAACTCCTAAATATTACTATGGTGGCAATGCGTCTGTAAGAGCTGGAAGTTATGGCCAAGCGCGTACCACATTTGATGTTTTTGGACCGCTTACTGCTACTGAAAATGTTGCTTTTAGAATCAATGGTGCTTTGGAACGTGCTGACAGTTTCCGCGATGGCGTGTCCTCTGACCGATTCTACTTCAATCCTTCTTTTGAATGGAAAGTGGATGACAAATCAACACTGACTTTAGAAATGGATTATTTTGACGACAGCCGAACGCCAGATTTGGGTACGGTTAATCTTGCTGAAAATGATGTGAATGCCATATATGACTTACCTCACAATCGCTTTTTAGGATATGCCAATGATCGATCCTTAACCAAAAACGCCACCTATTCAGCGCGTTTTAATCGTGAGCTTAATGATAAATTAAGTTTAAAAGCGGCATTTTTTAAATCAGATTTAGATTTGAATGACAAAGGTGCAAGTCTTGGAACTGTCCTTAAAAACCCTGCTGGAGACCCCATCTACAATCAAAGAAACCGCGGTTATTCTATTTCTGACCGAAAAGATTCCAACAGTGTGCTTCAATTTGATCTTATTGGAGATGACATTAAAACTGGCAGCATTTCCCATACTTTTCAAGTAGGATTCGATTACAGAACTTCAAATTTCAGTACGTCAACCCAAACCGCATCAAACGTCGATACCATTGATGTGTTTGCAGAAAACAACAACGAATTACCTAATAACTTGAAATTAACTGCCGCAAAATTGGCCGGAGCAAAATCGAGAGCGCTTGGTTTTGTAGCACAAGACGTGATCACTTTCAACCCTTGGTTAAAAACATTTTTAGGCATTCGTTATAGCAGCACGCAAACAGAGGCAGAAACAGAAACCACGCGGAGTGATGCTTTCAATCCATTGGCAGGCGTCATACTTACTCCTTTCAAAAACATTAATGTGTTTGCTTCCTATACCAACAGTTCGTACCCAAGAACAGCCTCCAGATTAGATGTTAATGGCAATGCTCTGGGTAATGAACGTTTTGATCAATTAGAAACTGGAATTAAAACCAATTGGTTGGACAGCCGTTTACGATTTAATTTGACCTTCTTCAAAATCAATAATAAAGGCATCAATCTTCCTGTTTATGACGAAAATTGGGTAGCTACAGGCTATTTCCAAAAAGGTGGAAATGATGAACGGAAAGGGATTGAAGTTGAATTGAGTGGTCGAATTCTTGATAATCTTGAAGTCATTACTGGCTATTCCTATATTGATGCACAATACAAAAAACATACGTCCTATGTTTATGGATCAGCGCCCTTAAATACACCTAAGCACACTTTTAACGCTTATGTAAATTATAGCTTTAAAGAGCAATTAGAAGGTTTATCGGTTGGCGCAGGAATTTATTATACTGGCGAACGGCCAATTAATGATTGGAGTTCAGGAGCGGTAACCCACGAAGGAATCGTGCCAAACCAAAAACCATTTTACGTAGATGCTTATACACAAACCAATGCTCAGGTAGCTTACAAATTTAACAACCATTGGAATTTCAGATTTTTACTGAATAACGTTTTCAATGAAATTGGTTATAATGCTTATCGCACCAGTTATATCAATCAGACCGATCCGCGCAATTTTGCGGGTGTATTGACTTATAACTTCTAAACTAAAGTTTATATAATTTAAAAGCACAATCTGATAAGGTTGTGCTTTTTTGATGAACTGATCTGGTTGGGATGGAATTGAGTTTTCCTTTGGGAATTAATATCGAAAATACCCACAAATTCAGTGCAAAGGCCTAACTTTGTAAGTAAATTAATCATCGAAAATCATGGAATACAGAATTGAAAAAGACACAATGGGCGAGGTTAAAGTACCTGCCGATAAACTTTGGGGCGCACAAACTGAACGTTCCCGCAATAACTTTAAAATTGGTGCACCTGCATCAATGCCTTTAGAAATTATTTATGGTTTTGCTTATCTTAAAAAAGCAGCAGCATTTACAAATTGTGAATTAGGCGTTTTACCTATTGAAAAACGCGATTTGATTGCCCAAGTTTGCGATGAGATATTGGAAGGAAAGCATGATGACCAATTTCCATTGGTAATTTGGCAAACTGGTTCTGGTACGCAAAGTAATATGAACGTCAATGAAGTTATTGCCAACAGAGCACAACAATTGGCTGGCAAAACGATTGGCCAAGGCGATCCTGTTATTGGAGCCAATGATGATGTCAACAAATCTCAGTCTTCAAACGATACCTTTCCAACAGGAATGCATATTGCGATTTATAAAAAAATAGCTGAAAACACCATTCATGGCGTCATTCAGTTACGAAATACACTTCATCAAAAAGCTACGGAATTTAAAAATGTCGTAAAAATTGGACGTACCCATTTAATGGACGCGACACCTATTACGCTTGGTCAAGAAATTTCAGGTTATGTAGCACAATTGGATCATGGTCTAAAAGCATTGCAAAATACCTTGCCACATTTAAGCGAATTGGCACTTGGAGGAACTGCCGTAGGTACTGGTTTAAACACACCTAAAGGGTATAGTGAACTTGTTGCAGAGTATATCGCAAAATTTACAGGTTTACCTTTTATTACAGCCCCCAACAAGTTTGAAGCACTCGCCGCACACGATGCTTTAGTCGGAACGCACGGTGCTTTAAAACAATTGGCAGTAAGCTTAAACAAAATCGCCAATGATATCCGTATGATGGCATCCGGTCCAAGAAGCGGTATTGGAGAAATCATCATTCCGGCAAATGAGCCAGGAAGCTCGATTATGCCAGGAAAAGTGAATCCGACACAATGTGAAGCCTTGACCATGGTTTGTGCCCAAGTAATGGGTAATGATGTGGCTGTAAGTGTTGGCGGTACTCAAGGACATTATGAGTTGAACGTGTTCAAACCTATGATGGCGGCCAACCTATTGCAATCTGCTCAATTATTAGGAGATGCTTGTAGAAGTTTTGACGAACATTGCGCACAAGGCATTGAGCCTAACCATGATGTGATCAAGCATTTGTTGAATAACTCGTTGATGTTGGTAACTGCTCTAAACACAAAAATCGGCTATTATAAAGCGGCAGAAATTGCCAATACCGCACATAAAAACGGAACGACCTTAAAAGAAGAAGCTGTTAACTTGGGCTACGTAACCGCTGAAGATTATGATGAATGGGTTAAACCTGAAAACATGGTGGGCGAACTTAAATAATCTATCCTCTTAGATTAAAAAAACATAAAGCCTTCGGGAATTTATAAAAAAGCAAGTTTATTTTAATAACTTGCTTTTTTTATGCGTATTTCGCAACTTAGTTAACACTTAAATTTCACAGATGTCCATACTTATTATCAATATTAAAGAGCTCATTCAAGTTAGAGATCACAACGTTACTATAGTTAAGGGCGAAGACATGAAAATTCTTCCCACTATAAAAAATGCCTATCTCATTATCGAGCATGACACTATTGTTGAATATGGATCTATGTCAGATTATATTGATTATGAAGCCGACGAAGTGATTGATGCCAAAGGAAAAATGGTGCTTCCTGCCTGGTGTGATTCCCACACTCATATTGTGTATGCCGGAGATCGATCGCAAGAATTTGTGGATCGTATCAATGGACTATCTTATGAAGAAATTGCACAACGCGGCGGCGGTATATTAAACTCCGCTGAAGTACTACAAAATACATCTGAAGAGGACCTGTATCAACAATCCTTAAAACGATTAAATCGCGTCATGAAACTGGGCACTGGCGCCATTGAGATAAAATCCGGATATGGTTTAACGGTTGACGCCGAATTAAAAATGCTCCGCGTCATCAAACGCTTAAAAAAAGAGTCCTTGGCACTTATAAAAACAACTTTACTGGCTGCTCATGCCGTTCCGAAAGAATTTAAAGACCATAAGGAAAAGTTTGTGGACCGCGTCATTTCTGAAATGATTCCGCAAGTTGGTCAAGCCAAACTCGCCGATTATATTGATGTGTTTTGTGAGAAAGGTTATTTCGATTTAGAAGATACCGAACGTATTCTACAGGCAGGTGCAGCTTATGGACTCATCCCCAAAATTCACGTCAATCAGTTTAATGCTTTTGGAGGCGTAGCCCTTGCCGTAAAATATAAGGCGCTTTCTGTAGATCATCTTGAAGAAATGAGACCAGAGGACATCGACGCCTTAAAAGACAGTAACACCATGCCTGTAGCGCTTCCCTCCTGTTCTTATTTTATAAGTATTCCGTACACACCAGCACGTCAAATCATTGATGCGGGGTTGCCTTTGGCCATCGCCTCCGATTATAATCCAGGAACGACACCAAGTGGTAATATGAACTTTGTAGTCAGTACGGCGTGCATCAAATTACGAATGACACCCGAAGAAGCCATCAACGCTGCCACCATAAATGGCGCTTATGCCATGGGGATTTCCAATCAATACGGAAGCATTTGTAGAGGAAAAAAAGCGAATCTCATCATTACCAAAGAAATAGAAAGTTATAATAATTTGCCTTATGCCTTTGGCGATAATTTGATTGATACCGTAATCATAAGTGGAAAAATATTAGATTAAGTGGTGTTAACTAAATCAATGGACTAAAGAGCTATATCAGCCCACCATGCAATTTGGCTGGTTTTTAAACAGACTAAAAGTCTGTATTCGTGAAATTTATGGTGAAAAATTTGAGCTGGCTTTCTCAGAGAAAGATTATGTCCGTGAAAATTCGTGAAATTCGTGAAATTCGTGTCAAAAATTTTAGAAGCTAAAGCGAGATGTAGTAGGTGCATAGTTTTAGCTCAATTTGAAACCAATTAGACGCTGTAAAGATCATATTCCAAAAATCATAAAGCATAAAAAAACCCGAAAATCATCTGACTTTCGGGTTTTAAATTTTAATTTATTTTAATTATTCCAAAGTGAATTCAGTAGTTGAAACCAATTCCTTCTTGTTGAAAATATTCACAACATAACGGCCTTTGTCAAACTGTCCTTTTGGAGAAACAAATTCACAAATATTAAGGTTTCTGTTTTCGTAGTTAAATTTACTTACGATGCTATAGTTCAAGACAGTTTGGCCAAATTGAATCTGCTCATTAGCCCCTAAAACATTATCCTTAGGATCTAACACCTGCACATACAATTCTTTATCCCCAGCACCTACTAAAGTGTTTTTTGCAACGGTATAGCAAATTCTGATTTTATCACTACGACGTGCGCGTTCTGTCGGAATTAATTTCCCTGAACTTCTTTCAATAACTCCAAATGCTTTTAATCCTACAGCTTGTAATACTGCTGCATTTTCAACTACGTTTGCCAATTCAGTATTTTGAACCAACAACGAATCGGTAAACATGGTACGTTCTGCCAATCTTACATTAGTGCTGTCCAATGACGTAGATAATAATGCATTTTGGATTTTCAACTTGTCATTTTCAGTTAAAAGTGCTTTCATTTCTTCTTGAAGAGACAAATATTTCTTTCTGTAGCTCATTAAGCTGTTAATGCTGTTTTGAGATATTTTCAATGAATCCATCAAACCTTGAATTCTACCTCTAGCCTCTACCAAATCTTGATTTGCGACTTTATTTTCTCCAATGGCAATATCATATTGTTTTGCCATATTATTTAAATCAGTCATTACCAACTGCTTCTCCTTGGTTAAAGTAGCTTCATTGGCCTTTTTCTCATTATATAATTTTGAGGTGTAAAAACCCGTTCCAACGAACAGGGCTAATAATATCCCCAAGGCAATCTTTAATCCGGTATTTTTGTTACTTTTTGTACTCTCCATAAGTTTTGTTTTTAGTTGTTGATACTTAAATTAAGGCTGGTTTAAAATTATTTAATTGTTAGGAAATAAATAATGATGTACTTTTAATTCTTCAAATGTAAAATTAAATTCCCATAATGGACAAACTTGTTCTATTTAAAACACACGATTTAGATACGTTATTAAAAAAAAGAGCCAATGAATCCAAGTTTGGAGAACATATTCAATTACTTTCTAAGTCTACCAATATATACGAATCTCTTGTTAATTTAGACGTTGACTATGTAATTATTGGGATTCCAGAAGATGTTGGTGTGTTTGCAAACTATGGAAACCGAGGAACAGCCAGAGCTTGGAAAGCTACTTTAAAGGTGTTATTAAACATCCAAAGTAATACGTTTACAAATCCGAGCAAAGTACTCATATTAGGGCATCTTGATTTTTCCAAAGAGATGGAAAAGATTGACGGCTATGACGCCTCCGACAAAAGGCACATTGAAAAGGCTCGAAAATTGACCGAAAAAATTGATAAGCACGTCACGGATTTGATCTATCAAATTGTTCGTTCAGGGAAAAAACCAATTGTTGTGGGTGGCGGTCACAACAATGCTTATGGCAATTTAAAAGGAGCTTCCTTGGCTTTTAAAAAACCGATGAATGCGGTCAATTTTGACGCGCATTCTGATTTTAGACGTGAAGAAGGTCGCCATAGTGGCAATGGCTTTAGCTATGCTTACTCTGAAGGTTTTTTAAGGAAGTATTTTATTTTTGGACTGCATGAAAATTATACGTCTGACCATATTTTTAAAACCTTGGACAGATTTAAAGCACTTCAATACAATACTTTTGAATCCTTAATCATCAGAAAGGATAAAAAATTCAAAGCAGAATTAGAACGCGCTGCCAAACATGTGGCAGATAAGCCTTTTGGTATTGAGGTAGATTGTGATGCCATTACGTTAATTCCAAGCAGCGCTATGACCCCCAGCGGTTTTAGCGTTAAAAAGGCCAGATCTTTTGTAAGTTATTTTGGAAAACAGAGCAATGCGGTCTATCTGCATATTTGTGAAGCAGCTCCAACTCCAGAAACTGAGACTATTGTAGGAAAACTGATTACCTATTTGATTACCGATTTTATGAGAGCTAATCAATCAAATGATAATGGAAAATAGACAATACAAAATCGATTTATGGTTATTTATAGGAAGCATCACTGTGTTGCTTTATGTTTTAATAATGAATCTCATGTTTGTAAAAAACTGGAGCAATGATTCCTTTAGAGCACTTATGGAGTGGATCACAATTCCTATTTTTATCATGGGCGCTGTTATTCCCTTGATGGTCATTTTTAGATTTATTTCAAAAAAAACAGAAAGTAGAAGCTTAGCCATCTTAAGCTTGCTTTTCGGATTATTAACAGCCGTTTTAATTGGCTATACAACCTTAGTTTAATGATTGAAATTATTCCTTTTGAGAAAAAGTACGCCAATGATTTTTACACACTCAATGTCGAATGGTTAAAGACTTTCTTTTATGTCGAACCTTTTGACGAAGAAGTATTGAACAAACCCGAACATTATATCATTGATAAGGGCGGTCATATTTTTTATGCCAAACTCGATGGCGAAATTGTTGGAACAGTAGCCTTAATGCCCACTACAGATTCTAATGTTTACGAACTTTCCAAAATGGCTGTTTCCCCAAAACATAGAGGATTTAAAATAGGACAGCAACTGATCCAGTATTGCATTGATTTTGCGAAATCGAATCATTATAAGTCCCTTCTCCTCTACTCGAATACAAAATTGGAAAATGCCATCTATATTTATAGAAAATATGGCTTTGTTGAAATTCCCATGGAGGAAAACTCACCTTACAAACGGAGTAATATTAAGATGGTTTTGAAGTTTTAAATATTATTATTTTAATCATAATATTTCACTAAATTCAATAAGCGTTCAACACCAACTCTACTTTTAAGTATTTAATGTCAAACTACGATTTTTCCACTTTAAGCCCATTAGATTTCGAGAAATTAGCTTGTGATTTAATGACTGATTATTTTAAAGATGAATTTAACTTTGGGCATTTTCAAAGTTTTAAAGCAGGTAGAGATCAAGGGATAGATATACTTTTATCCACTCCGGAAAATGATTATGAAATTATAGGTCAAGTGAAACATTATCATAAGTCAGCTTTTTCTAAACTAAAATATGATTTAGAAAAAACAGAAAAGGATAAGGTTTTCCAACTTAACCCAAAATCATATCTAATTATAACTTCTCAAGAATTAAGTCAACAGAATAAAAAAGAAATAAAGGAAATTTTCAAACCTTATATTAAATCTCTAAATAATATTTTTGGAAGAGAAGATTTAAATAGGCTAATTAAAAACAATAAAAAAATAGAAGAAAAACATTATAAATTATGGTTTTCAAGCTCTATAATTTTTAATAAAATCTTAAACTATAAATTCCACGGAAGAAGAAAGGAATTCAGTAATAATGTCCTCAAAAGAAAGTTTAGAGTTTTTGTTATTACAGGAGATTTTATCAAAGCACAAAATACTTTAAAAGAAAATAAATTTATCATTCTGACAGGTGAACCTGGAGTTGGAAAAAGTACGTTATCCGAAATGATCATTTATGACTATATAAAAAATGATTTTGAGTTAAATATTATATATGATGACATTAAGGATATCGAAATTAGCCTGATAGATGATAATTCTAAACAAATATTTTATTTCGATGATTTCTTAGGCCATACTCAAGCTGAAATAAACAAATCAAAATCTGCTGAAATATCTTTAATAAGAATAATAAATAGAATCGAAGATCTAGAAAATAAATATTTAATTTTAAATACTAGAAAATTCATTCTGACCTCATTTATTCAAGATTCTGAAAGACTACAAAAATTTAATCCATTACGTTCTGAAGCAAAAATTGAATTGGATACATATTCATATTCTACGAAAAGAAGAATGTTAGATAATCACATACATGAATCTAGTTTAAGTATAGACCAAATTGAGATAATTACAGATTTATCCCATGACATTTGTAGACATAACAATTTTACCCCAAGAATAATCGAATTCTTTACAGGTTCAGAAGTTTTAAAATTAAATAAAACCGAATACAAAACTTTTATTGAAAGCAATCTTGAAAATCCGAAAACAATTTGGAACCATGCATACATGAATCAAATTTCTGACTATGATAGATTTCTTTTAAATACTTTGTTCTCATTCAAGGGTGAAGGATCGATAAATCAATTAAATGAGGCATATCAAAATAGACTGGATTTTGAAGTGAAAAACAATAATTACATCAAACCAATCGATTCATTTAATGATAGTTTAAGGAGAATGAATAATGGATTTATAGTTGTGAGCGATTATGAACCAAAATATGTAAGTTACATAAACCCTTCATTACAAGACTTCTTAAAAAACTTTATTCAACATAATAAATCTGAAATAGAAAGAATTTTACTTGCGTCAAGATATATTGAACAATGGTATAATTTTTACACGCCATTTATTACTCCAAAAAACGAAATCCCTCAAGATCTTAAAACTTTCTTTAAAAATCAACACTCAAAATTATTTAATAATGTCAATGAGTCTAGGGATTATTTTTTAGCTGCCATTTTTATCTTTCATTTTATTGAAGAATCAGAATACAAAATAACAATTGGTCTAATCGAAAGCATTACTAATTGGGATTTTCTAATCGACGATACCGAACTGCATTTTTACTCTAAAAAATTTCTTAATAATTCTAAGAGTAACGTCTTTTTAAATTTTTCAATCTCAAATTTAAAGATTGAATTTTTCTATAACATCTTGATAAATGAAAATTCTCTTAAAGAATTCATGTATTTTTCTAAATTAATTATTAATCATTTTGGTTTTGATTTTTTCATATTTTTTCGACAAGAAGAAATCTTATCGTTGAGTCTGTTAGAAAGTTTAAATCATATATTTAAACAAGATTTAGAAGAAAAATATAATTATCTTAAAAATGAAAATGTTGAAAAAGATATTCATCTTGAAATAATTGACGAAATTGAAAATCATCTGGAGTTTATAAATAATAATATTTTTAAAAAATTTAATATTGATTACTATTTTATAAAACATCAAGATTGGAATGAGTTTACTAATATAAACCTAATTGAATCTGACTATCGAAATACAGTTAGAAGAGTGGATTATGACTATGATTACCTCGCTGACAATTACTACTATCAAGAAGAATATAATTATGAAGAAAACCCAACTAAAGAATATTTAAATTTAGATGAATTGATAGAAGAGTTCAAATTAAAAAAAGCGCAAAACGATATTAATTTGTTTGACGAAAAAGAAGACCTCCCATTTTAGGAATAATGAATTCAGAATCGATTTAAATTAAATTAAATTAAAAACTCCAGTCGCTAAACTGGAGTTTTTAATTTATAGAATACATCTTTGTTTAAACATTTAGGCTACCACGCTCAATTTCTCTTCAACTTCAACTTGGTTAGTGAGCGCAGTCGAACTATCAGTTTCCACTTCAAATTGATTTGAGGTGTTTTTATTTCCATCTGCTTTTAAGGCATTATCCCCTGCAAAAAATGTTTTATGGTCATCGCCAAGGTTGGATCCTGCCATTCGTTGATGCTTTACGCAAGCAACGCCTTTTCGAATTTCTTGGCGCTGAACACCTCTTACATAAGCCAACATGCCTTCCTCCCCAAAATAACCTTCCGTTAAATCATTCATATGAAGCGCTGTGGTATGATAGGTGGGTAAGGTAATCAAATGATGAAAAATACCCGCTTCTCTTGCACTATCCCTTTGGAAGGTTTTGATTTTCTGATCGGCACGATAACACAATTCTGAAGCATCATATTCGGCATTCATTAAATTATTTCTATCATAAGCGGTCATGTTTTCACCTTCCGAAAGCATTTCATCATAAGCTTGATTACGGAAATTTAAGGTCCAGTTAAAAGAAGGCGAATTATTATACACCAATTTTGCATTTGGAACCGCTTTCTTAATTCTGTTAACCATATGGGCAATTTGCTTCACATTTGGTGTTGGCGTTTCAATCCATAGTAAATCTGCACCATTCTGAAGACTGGTCACACAATCTAAAACCACACGATCAATATTTGAACTCTCTTTAAATTGATACAAACCATTTGGCAAACGTACAGGACGCACTAATTTACCATCTCGTTTTAGGAGCACATCGTCTTCTTTGGCATCTTTAATGTCAATTTCTTCAGCTTCAACAAAAGCTAAATATTGTGAAGCCAAATCTCCAGGTTCATTGCTCACTGGCAACTTTTGAGTCAGACTGGCACCTTCTGAATCTGTGCGGGCTACAATAATTCCGTCGTCAACGCCTAATTCCAGAAAGGCATATCGGATGGCATTTAGTTTGGCGATAAAATCTTCGTGCGGCACCGTCACTTTTCCATCTTGATGTCCACATTGTTTCGCATCAGAAACTTGATTTTCAATTTGAATCGCACAAGCGCCAGCTTCAATCATTTTCTTGGTCAATAAATAAGTCGCTTCTTCATTCCCAAAACCTGCGTCGATATCTGCAATAATTGGAACGATGTGGGTTTCAAAATTATCGATTTGATCTTGGACGTCTTCGCCATTTTCAAGTCTTCTGAATAAATCATTGAGCTCAATAGCGTCGGCTTGCCGTAAAAAATCATAAATTTCTTTTATTAAATCAGGAACAACTGTTTTCTCATGCATCGATTGATCTGGCAATGGTCCAAATTCTGACCGTAACGCCGCAACCATCCATCCTGATAGATACAAGTATTTTTTATTGGTTGTTTTGTGATGCTTTTTAACTGCAATCATATTTTGTTGTGCTACAAAACCATGCCAGCACCCTAAAGACTGCGTGTAACTTGAAGCATCAGCATCATATTCAGCCATATCTTTTCTCATAATGGCTGCTGTATATTTAGCGATATCCAATCCTGTTTTAAAACGGTTTTGAGTAACCATCCGCGCTGCGCTTTCAGGGTTTATGGCATGCCAAGTGTTGCCATACTTTGCTTTAAGGTTTCTTACAGTCTCTACCGCAGAACTGTAATTACTTTGTGCTAAATTTTTCATAGTTTTGTGTTTGATTATTAAAGTTTTTCTAGATTTTGGTAATTACGTCTCGTACACTATTTCCGTAGTTGCGAGACATTTTTTTTATAGGTATTGATAGGCTGGCAACGTCAAAAACTCTTCGAATTCCTTGTTGGTTACCAAAGTGTTGAACAACTCTATCGCTAATTTGAATTTTGTATTTTTCATGTCTACTTTTCCAAATTCCTTGATCAGTTTTTCAACTTCATCATCAAAAACAGTATCGTAAAGCGCTCTTGTGAATTTTCGTCCATCTTCCAAAACGACTTCATTCTTCAGCCATTGCCAAACTTGAGTTCTTGAAATTTCTGCGGTCGCCGCATCTTCCATCAAATTGTATAAGGCTACGGCACCGTGACCTCTTAACCAGGCCTCAGTATATAAAATGCCGACGTTGATGTTTTTCCGCACGCCTTCTTCGGTTACTGTACCTAAAGGCAGCTCAACTAAATTTTCTTTTGTAATCACGACATCATCTCTGGTCACGTGAAACTGATTGGCCGTTGGCATGCGTTTGTCAAATTCGCTCATCGCCACCGCTACCAAATCAGGATGTGCTACCCAAGTGCCATCGTGACCATTTTTGACTTCGCGCTCCTTATCTAAGCGGACCTTTTCCAAGGCCGCATTGTTGGCTTCTGGATTGTTCTTGATCGGAATTTGAGCCGCCATCCCACCAATGGCATGGATCCTTCGTTTATGGCAACGCTGAATGACCAATTTTGAATAAGCCGCCATAAATGGGGTGGTCATCGTTACTTGATCACGATTTGGGACCACAAAATTGTCATGATTTCTGAATTTTTTGATATATGAGAAAATATAATCCCAACGACCGCAGTTTAGTCCGACAATATGATCTTTAAGCTCATAGATAATTTCGTCCAACTGAAAACTTGCCGTAATGGTTTCTATCAAAACTGTGGCTTTAAAAGTCCCGATTGGCACTTCCATATAATTTTCTGCGAAATCGAAAACTTGATTCCACCAGCGTGCTTCCAAATAGTGCTCCAATTTTGGTAAATAGAAATACGGTGCCGAATGGTTTTCTAACAAAGTTTTGGTATTATGAAAAACATACAATCCAAAATCCACTAAACTACCAGACATCTCTTCTTTGTTGATCTGCATATGGCGCTCATTGAGATGTAAACCTCTTGGACGCACCATTAAGACCGCCGTTTCGTCATTAAGCTTATAGGATTTCCTCCTTTGAGCATCGTAGAGAGAAATGGTTTTGTTGTTGGCATCAATAAGATTCTGTTGCCCTTCAATCGCATTGGCCCAAGTTGGTGCATTACTGTCTTCCAAATCGGCCATAAAAGTTTTAGCTCCAGAATTCAGGGCATTGATGACCATTTTTCGGTCAACAGGCCCGGTAATCTCAACACGTCTATCTAATAAGTCCTTCGGAATTGCGCCAGCCACCCAATTCCCTTCTCTGATGTTTTTAGTTTCAGCAGGGAATTCCGGGAACGCGCCTTTATCAAATAGCTTTTGTTGTTTTTCTCTAGCTGTTAGTAATTCAAGACGCTCTTGATTAAATTTTTCGTGTAAAACTGATAAAAATTCGAGGGCTTCATCGGTTAATATTTCAGGATAGTAGTTTTCTACAACCCCTGAGAATTGAGTTTTTGGTACGCTTAAAATGTTGTTTTTCATGATGTTGATGTTTTGATACAACAATGATATAAAAATCTTTTTTAAAAAACAAGCGAACGTTCGCTAAATAATTCAATTCGCTAAAAATTGATATTCGCGAAAAACAATTATATTTGTCAGCATGGAAGAAGAATATATCAAACTTATTTTTGGACTTAAATTAAAGCAGCTCAGGACAGAGAGAAGTCTTTCGCTTTTTGGTCTATCTAAATTATCAGGATTATCAAAGTCGTATTTAAACGAAATTGAAAAGGGAAAAAAATATCCAAAACCCGATAAAATAGCCATTCTTTCTGAAAAACTGGAAGTACCATACGACCAGATGGTGTCCTTGAAATTGGACAAAAACCTCGCGCCCATCGGCGATATCTTAAAATCTAAAATTCTAAAAGAAATTCCTTTGGAACTTTTCGGGATTCAAGAAAGCACGCTCATTGATATCGTTTCGAATGCGCCGGCAAAGGTCAATGCCTTTATAAGTACCATTATCGAAATTGCACAGAACTATAATTTCAGTAGAGAAAGCTTTTATTTGGCCTCCTTACGATCCTTTCAAGAAGCCAATCATAATTATTTTGAAGACATTGAACAAGCGGTGATAAAGTTTGCAAAATCCTATCAAATCGATTTGGAAAAACCGATCAGCTCTGACGAATTGAAGGAAATCCTTATTGAGGAATATGGCTATTCACTTAATGAAACGGAATTGGACAAACATCAGACATTGGATATGCTTCGGTCCGTGTTTGTACCAAAAACGAAAACACTTTTGCTGGCCAGCCAAATGGACGATGCTCAGCGTACTTTTATTTATGCTAAAGAAATTGCTTATAATTATTTAGAATATAAAGAACGCCTCTATACCTTTTCATGGATTAAATTTGAAAATTTCGATCAGGTTTTGAATAATTTTTACGCCTCGTATTTTGCCGGTGCACTCATTTTGCCAAAAAAGACCATTTCAGAACAATTAACCACGCTATTTGAAAAAGAGATTTTTGATAAGCATTTGTTGTTAGAAATCATCGCAGCTTTCAACGCCTCTCCAGAATCATTTTATCAACGCCTGACCAACGTACTGCCCAAAGAATTTAATATTCAGGATTTATTTTTCTTACGGTTTACGCATCGTGCAGGAAGTGAACGCTTTCATCTTAAAAAAGAATTACACTTATCGCAGCAGCATTCGCCACATGGTAATGAAACCAATGAACATTATTGCCGACGTTGGATTTCTTTAAAAGTTTTAAAAACCATCAGTAAGACCAAAGAAGATCATGTTTTTGACTTGCAAATTTCGAATTATCCTGATGACGATATGAAATACCTGGTTTTATCCTCGGCAACAAAAGATCCATTTAAAGAGAATCAATACCGAAGCATTAGCATCGGACTCTTGATTAATAAACAACTACAACGTAGAGTTTCTTTCCTCAAAGATCCTAAAGTAAAAACCCAGGATGTTGGCGTAACCTGCGAACGATGTGCCATTGCTGATTGTCAAGTACGGCAATCGCCACCAATACTATTGGAACGAAAAGACAAAAACGACCAGATTGAGATGGTAGTTGCGGATTTACAGAAGCGATTTGGATAATAACACTATGTTTTTGTCATGTCGAACGCAGGGAGACATCTCATAAAGAGTATGGGATTCCTCCTTCGTCGGAATGACAAAAATAAAACACCGGAATGACAAAAACGAGAATGTTGGAATGACGAAAACAGAATGCCTTAAGGATAAATCAATCTCAATTCTCAACCGATTTTAAAGAATCAATCTGACGTTGTAATTTTTTTATTTGATCTGTATTCGCATTCACTTTGGGAATGGACTGAATTGAATCCATTTCTTTTTGCATCATATCCAAGTCAGATGGCGTTTTGACTTCATCATAATAATAACCAATGCCTTCACTGGCTCTCCACGCTTCGTTCAATTGATCATAGACGGTTTTATCCCATTGACTTGGATGTTTGACATCAATCCAGATGACATCACGATATTCACTATCAATCAGTGCTAAATCTGGTGTGGCCGATCCATCAAACTTTTTTGAATATTCTTTTACTGCTGAAACGGTGCCTAAGAAAAACATCCGTCTTCTACCCGCGATATCTTTAATATATGGTCTAAATTCAACAGGTTTATTTACCGACCAATCCACCTCCTTACGGGATTCGATGATTTTTAAAGGCATTGCGGAAACTCCGGCGTAACCTTGTTTCCTGGCCGCATGATCATAATAATATAATTTATCGGTGCCATCAGCAGGCACAAATACGCTATAGGCCAAACTTGTGCGCTCATCGCCAATGGGCTCCAATCCGAACCAATGGTACAAACCATTATAAGCTTTAGCATCGACGCCCTCAAAATTGAAATCGGTTACAAAAGGCTGTTCATTTTGATCGTCTGGCATATCGGGAATTTTTACGGCCGTTTGCATTTTCCATGGCAATGGATCCGTAAATCCGCCTAAAAACTTTAAAGATTCCGCTTGTAAGCGTGACACTTTTTCTGAGAGCGTATTCTGCTTGGTCAAAAACGGATGATTTTTCATTTCCTCTGGACTGATATATGTGCCTTTCCCGATCAAGATACGTTCCACATAATCATTGAAGTCGTGTTTCCCACTATCAATGACCATCACACCTCCAAAAGTTGGATATGGAAAAAAGAAGCCCTTACATTTGATCAAACTCACCACTTCTACCCATTTTCCTGAATCGTTTTTCATGTAAAACGTATCTCCAGGCTCCATGGTAAACAACTGAAAAATATTGAAACGTTGTACCACGGCATGATAAGTATTTCTACTAAACTTTAAAGATTCGCCAATAGAAAAGGTCACAGGAATGCGATTTTCACTGGAAAACCTTGGAAATGGCGAGGTACTGGAAACTGAAAAGATCTCTTCAGTATTCTCACTGATTTGCTGCATGGTATATTTTTCAGACGGCTGGATAGCCATCGTCCATCTGTTCTCGCCATCGACTCTTACCAAATGCGGCAACGACACGTCCTTCGTTTCTCCAACCGATTCGTTGGCCATAGAGAAAATATTGCGCAATGGTTGGATGCGTTCGTTTTGTGTAAGCGGCAATTCGTTGATTTGAACTTTATTCAAATGATTGAAAACATTGTAGGTTTTCATATAATCATACATCTTAAAGTGCCAACCAATGTAGTAAAGCGATCCAAAAAACAACACTAAAAGTGCCAAAATACCAATGCGCCGTCCAACGCCGACCGAGTTTCGAAAACTTCGCAACCCGAAAAACAATACCAAACCTATCACCAGAATTACAAAAATGAATTTCCTGATCCATAATAAAAAGGGTTGATAATCATCACGAAGGAAAAACAATAATGCTATTAAAACCACTACTCCAATGATGGTTATGGTTTTTTGTCTACTTCCTCTATTCCAATATTTTTTTAGCATGGCCTTTTCTGTTGTGTGTTGTTTGTCGTAAAGTTGATATAATCAGAAATTCAAAAATCGTTAATCTTCAATCGTTATTCACTACTCAAAAATCACATCAATCCTTTATCCTTCAAGCGTTCTCGCGCACTTTTTTGATTCGGATCTTTGAGAACTTCCTTTTCTGCTTCTTCTACAACTTTTGGTTGTCGTGTTGAAATATCCTTAATAAAATCACGACCTTGATCAATGGCACCATCCAATTTTCGCTCTATAGAATCACTTTGCGCGTCAATTATTTTTTCAGACTTTAAAATAAATCCGCCAATATAAGTTCCCAAAAGCGTACCGACAATACTCGAAGCAAATACTGAAATCGTAGCAACATCAATTGGAATCAGGAATCTCGCAATCAAAATTCCAACCAGAAATATCATTCCAACAAATACCAACCGCAGCAAGAATTTTTGTTGATATAGAAAACCTGTAGGATCATTAGGCGACATCTGAAGCTTTTTGGAATACATCATTTTATTAAAAAAACGATACAGTCCGTTGCCGTTTGACTCTCTCCAATACAGAAGAATTCCGAATAAAATTGAGCCGATAAAAACGATAATTTCTAGTGTCATGTGTAAAAGCTGGAAGTTTGAAGCTCGAAGCCCGAAGCTTTGAACTTGCAGATGATTAATTCTATTTCTAATGCAATCATAAGTTATCATATTTATGTTTGAAGTTGGGAGCATGAAGCGCGAAGTTTAACAATTATTGTGGTAAAAAAAGTATTACTTCGCGCATCCAAATTCGTGCTTCATGCTTTTTTAATTCTGTTCCTAAATGCAATGGTCATATTCATTAAATCAAAACATGCTTTATAGAATTTAAGAAAATCGTCTTCATTCAAACAATTTCTTCTTTTCGCTTTATGCAAACACGTCACTACTTCGGCAGTTGATCTTATTGCATAACCTAAGAATTTTCTATATTCAGCATCTGATTGCAAAATTGAACCTTCTGAAATATTCAATGCTATAGAATCTGACGCTCTTCTAACTTGGGAAGAAAGATTATATAGCTCTTCTTTTGGAAACTTATATGCTAAAGCATTCATCTCCTCTCCCAAGTCCATCGCTTTCTGCCAAATTATTAAATTTTCAAATTTAAATTTCATGATAAAAAAAGTTGGAAGCTGGAAGCGTGGAGCACGAAGCTTGACTATTGCTATTTAATAAAATTATTTCTATTTGAATCATAAACTTATATTTAGGTTTGAAGCAAGAAACTGAAAGCAAAACACTTTAGTTTAACTTCAGTTTATATTCCAAAACTTCAAAAAATGACATTTCTTATACGTTTTATCGATGAAATATTAAAAACTCAACCGAGTCATTACGTACATCATTTCTTATTTTATTGCTAAAGTTTTATGTTGCAAAATATTCCTCGCGTTTTTGCGAAAGAATCAAACCTTCAAATTACAACTCTCTAATATCTAAATTATAAAGATATAAAACTTCATGCTTCGTGCTTCAATCTTCCAACTCTATTCTTCATGCTTCTAGCTCTTAGCTATATATTGTTACGGATGGTTTCAATCACCCAATCTTTCAACGATTCATCCCAATCCTTATAATTTTTATAAAACTGCTCTTTATCATACCAATACAAGAATAAAACATCCAAAGGCGAAATATTAACCAATAATTTCCAAATCAAATCCTGATGCTTCGGACTCAATGATGAATGCGGTTGTTGCAAGGCTTCAAAAAGTTTGACATCTACAATATCTGCCAATTTATATTGGTTGCTGACTTCCATTTTTTCGAGATAAAGCTCAACACTCATGACTTTCTTACGGTCTTCAATCGTCATTTTGTTCAAATAGCCTTTGAACAGCACTTTGTCATCCAAAATATCTTTTATTGGGTTTTGGGTGTCCTTTAAAATCTGAGAAAACATGAATTTTTTGATACGTTCATAGCGTGGTGTCTTTACCACTTCTTCTAAATCATATTCGATAATTAAATGGTCTTGTAATTTATCGAGCAATTCTGGTTGCGAAATGTGATAAATAAAAACCTCATGAGACGTATCTTTTATGGCTTCCTTATGCCATTTCTCATCTTCGAACACCATAATTGGCGCTATGAAATCTCGTAATAGATACACACCTCCAAATGCGCTGGTGTAAAACGAATCCGTTGAGAAATAAAGCTCATTGAGCTCTAAATTTCGGTGTCTTAAATCGCCATAGGTTTTTGCCGAGTCCAACAACTGTTGCTGCAGGTGTTCATCAATAAAATTATTGCCCTGTTTAAAGCTATCAATCAGTTGAAACTGCTTTTTTTGCTCCTTATCAAGATTGTTGATCAGTTTAAAACTTATGGAAATATCCTTGTATTTTAAAATATCTAAAGGCTCATAAAAGGCATCGATATATTGGTCAAAATCAATGCAAATCGCACAGTCTCTCGTAATATCATTGATTTTTTCTTCATAGGTTTTAAAGATGTGCTGCATCATATCCCTATCAAAAGTATGAAAAGGCACATACACAGGTTTTCCCTTTTGCAATGGCGTTATGATGATACCGTTTGGATTGGCCTCTCCATTATTTAGATAATGAATTTCCTTTTTTTCTTCAGCAATTTCAGGACTCCAACCAATTCCGTCAATAGAAAAACCCGAGAGTTTTGTTTCAGCAATTCCCAAAGTTTTCAGGCACTGATTGTAACGCTCAACAAACTTCCCACTAATTGGGATGAGTTCATCTCTAAATAAATGTGCTGCTTTTAGCTTTTCCATTAACTGGTTTCTAGTTTCTAAAATAAACTTTATTCTTTATTCTTTATTCTTTATTCTTTATTAAATCATTCATTTGTGCATACTGTAACAACATGATTGTTTTAGCATCTCGAATGTCTCCTGATTCCATCATTTTGAGAGCTTTTAAAAACGGCATTTCCAAAACTTCAATCTCTTCATGTTCTCCCGCAACACCGCCACCTTCATTAATCTTCATAGCATCTGTATAAGGCGCAATAAATAAATACATTTTTTCTGTTAATGCTCCAGGAGACATATAAGCTTCCAGAACCTTTTTAACTTCTTTTATTTTATACCCCACTTCTTCTTCCACTTCTCGAATGATGGTCGATTCTGGGGATTGATTTTTATCAATGGCTCCAGCGCAGACTTCAAGTGACATGGCTTCATCAGGATTAGTTTCGTAAATGGGCATCCGGAATTGTTTCGTCAAAATAACAGTCCTCTTTTCAATATTATATAACAAAACGCCTGTGCCATTTCCGCGATCATAACTTTCTCTTGAAACGCGTTTCCATGTACCGTCTTTGAATTTATAATCATAATCAATCTGAAGCAAAGTTGCCCAAGCTTTAGAAAGGGTTTTATGGACGATATTTTTTATGTTTTCTGACATTCTTTGTTGTTTGTGTGGTGTTAATCGGTTTAATGAACTCATTCATATTAGACAATAATTCGTTTAATTTTCATAGAACACTGATGATGCTGATTCTGCTGATTTCCACTGATTTATTAGCCTTTATTTCAGTTCGTCTCTCATGTTTATTGATGAACTTCTATTGTCTATTTTCTATACTCTATTTTCTTCCCTCTTTTCTCTATTTCTCAAACTTCTTTCGTGCTTCCAATTCTATATTGAGCTGATTGACTCTTGAATCGACTTGACGTTTAAAATCGGTGTCGGCTATAGTGGCCACATTATCAAGATAACGCACCACTTCCTGACGTCTTATTTCTGAAAAATTAAGACCTTTCATATTAGCGCGCATCAATTCCTGTAGCATGTTGAATTTGGTATCATACGTCTGTTTAAAATAAAATTCCGGATTATCGAACCAAGCCGTTTCCAAATCAAAATCAGTTAAACGCAATGAAATGGCCGATTGGATATTCCTGACATCACGCGATGAAAAGAATGGAAAAACCTGTTGGATTTCCTTATATAAATTGGCGTAAAACTGATGTTCATTCGTTTGAAACTGCTTTTCAACACGATCATAAACGGCATGGACTCGTTCTTCTGAAGGCTTATCCACAGATTTCAAGATTTCTCCCATGCTTTTTATCAAACCTTGATCTTGAAGATATTTATATTGATCAGGATTTTTCATATTTATAAAATCTGGCATGGTGTCCTGTAACTTGCGCCACCATAAATGATCCTGATCCAAAAAGTCGTTTTCCGTTCGGGCGCCGTCAATCTTGAAACGTCCCTGAACTCTTGAAATCACGGCTTTATCTAACATTTCTGGTAAATTGGTAAATAATCCGATGGCGCTGTTGCCATAATTTACCGCATAAGCACCTTCGGTATATCTTAAAAACACACCAATAACTTCTTTAACACCGGCGGAAACCCCTTGAGCGGTTCGCTCCTGTAAATTGTTTTCGGCATCATCAATCGGCGCAAAAATCAATTTTGTGGGATCTTGCATGGGTTTCATCCACTCCACCATTTTCTCTGCCGAACCACCTTGAAAAGTGGAGATCAAGGTATCTGGCATCGGATGAAATAAAAACGGGATTTCTAAATGGTCACAATACTCTTTTAATCGCGTCGCAATAGCGGCAATGAGCATACTTTTTCCTGTTCCAGGGATGCCGTAGCCCATAAAGACTGGCATAAATCCGCCCAATTCCTGAAACGGATTTTTTTTTGCCGTAAAATCATAACTCAACATTCGCTCCGTTAAACGCCGGGCAAAATGTTTGGCGTCTTTATTACCGACAATTTGCTCAAACTTTATTTTGTTGAACTCTATACTTTTGGCAGCACCGGCGAAAGCGTTATTCCATCCAGAAATCGCGAAATCTGAATGCTCCAGTTTATAAGTGCGATCCAAAATAGTTTCTTGATATTCTAAAGTAGATTTTCGCATTTGGATTTCGTCAATCAGCGCTTCAAAAAACACCACTGTAAAATCAGCCACGTCCTTATCGCTTTTGATAATATCTGGATGTCCCAAATACTTATCATAATAAAATAAAGTACAGGCCACACCTTTTAAAGGCGACAGTAACGAAACCTCAGGAATTCCTGCAAATTTCTGTTTCATGACGCTCAAATCGTCGGAAGCATATGGTTTTAGGTTATGTAAAATATTATAGGCCGCGGCAAACAACATGAACGCTGTAGCGGTGTGCATTTTGCTTTCATATTCTCTTTTTCCCAAGCTGTCCAATGAAGCTTTACGCTCATTTAAACTGGATAATCCTGAGGCATGATAATAACTGTCCTTGATCCAAATCCCCAAAGTCAGACCTTCCTGAACGGCATTTAAGGTTTGATTGAGTAACACAGGAATGGCAATAGAATCTGGCAACAGACGTTTTTTAAGCTCCAAAATCGTTTTAGATACCGAAGTCGTTTCCGGATTATTTGAGCCGTTATTGGCTCTAGAAAGATAAAGCAGAATTGAATCGTCCTTAGCATTTTTGTCTTTGCTTTTGGCACGTTGCCCTTGCTCCCATTGGATGCTTTTGAGATACGATGCTGCTTCATCACGAAGCATATCGAGTTCGTTTTGTTTTATGGGGAATGTGGAGTTTTGTTGCATATTTTTTAAGTCTTCAGTTGGCAGTCTTCAGTCCTCAGTTGCCAGTCTGCAGTTAGCAGTCTGCAGTTAGCAGTCTGTATTTTACTGATTTGTTTTTGAATTGCCATTATTATTTTAATCCGAATTTATCGGGATTGTTGATCATATAATTTAAGAGTCTTCCAATTTCTTCACTCTTTAGTTATAATTCTATTCTCTTAGGTTCAGCTACATAATCAAAATCCAAGGCAAAATCTAACCACAATTGAGTTTCAGAATTTTCACTATCAGCATCAGATAATTTACTTTTGAAATGCTTTTCATATTGTCGTTTTCTATAAGCTTCTGCAATTGCTAAGCAAACAGCTCGGCTTGATCTTACCTTTTGAGACGTCAATACAAATTGTTCGGATTTCGGAAAACCCTTTGTCACGTGGAAAATATCCATGGCTAAATCAAATCCTCTCTGATATGCTAATAATTTTTTGAAACCCATGTTTTTAGTCTTCAGTTGGCAGTCTTCAGTCTTACTTTTAGATTGCCGTTAATATTTTAATCCAAAATTTTTCATAATAGAGCTAAAGAATTCCAGTATTCTTTATAATTCGTTTTTCAGCCCTCAGTTTCTACATTAATGACTACAACTATTTCAATTCGACAATTCTGCCGACTGAAGACTGCTGACTGCCGACTTTTCAAACTTTACTTATTTTCAAATCCGCAATCTGAATCGGTGGTTTGGCCAACCCATTCATGATTTCAGGTGTTTTACTGTACAATAACTGAATAATGCGATGTGGCGCCAAGACATAACTTTTTTGGATGGGTCCGTTCCATTTTTGTAAGATCTGTTTGGAGAAATAGCCGCCTTCAGAAAATTCACTTCCAGAAGTCACTTCGTCAATACTTAAGGACAATGCATACGATTCCAATGGCACCTCTTTATTGGCAATACTTTTTAAAATGGCATGGGTAATTTGATTTTCGTCCTTGGCAAAAACATTATGAAAAGGTCCCAAATCAACCCTTTTGATATGTTTTGGTTTGATATCCTTTAATTTTCTATCAATGCCATACGCCATGACCTCTAAGGTCATGTCTCTATCGGCTGAGTTTTTTAGTACCTCGTAAATTTGTGTTTTGTTGTTTTCAATATTAGAACCTTCAAAATCGAAGTACATATAGCAGATAAATGGTCGGTTGCAGCCGACATCAAAAAAGCTCCAGCTAGTCATATATTCAGCACCTGAACCTTCTGGCGCTTTTATGATTTTTCCTTGAACAAAACGATTAAAAATATATTTCTGTTCTACGGAAGTATAATAAACAATAGAAGCCGCTTGAAAGAGTCTGCTTTTTTTAATGGGTTCTTTTTTTCGGAGCAAGGTATCCAAAAACTCTTCCTGCAATTCACTCACATCTTTGAGCTTGTCGATATAATTTTCCCTCAAGGACAAATCATTAAACAAATAGCGGAATTCCAAATAGTTGGGGAAGCCAGATTCCGTGAGATCAACTTTCATATTGTCTTCCTCATCATACATGTACTTGACACGCATGGCTTCAATGGAATACAAGAGCAAATCAGCATATTGCTTAAAAAAAATGATTTCTTGTGTGGTGCACAATTGTTCACGTTGTGCACTTACTATCAATTCTTTTAGAGCAAAATCGACCATTTTATGATAAAAGACATATTGCTCTTTAGAATCGAGATATGCAGAATCTAATGGTGTGACGATTTGATTGATGGACACTTTTTTGGAATTAAAAATTAATAATGGATAAAATCATGAATGAACGACGAAAATTATTATTGCCAAAGCCGCGTTAAGGATTGAGGCATTGTTGGAGCTCCTCGAAGAGAGCGACTGCCGAAAGCCTGACCACGCTTTTTTGCGTGGGAACGCCCTAAAAAAAACTAAAGACCTGACAGGTTTTGAAAACCTTTCAGGTCAATCATCATTCTAGTCAAGACAATAAATCGTCATTATTTGTTTTGGCCTTTGTTGCTGCTGCTGGCTGTTCAGCATCATCATTTCCAGAAGACGCATTGGCAGCAGCCTTATAATAATCTTCGAAAATTTCTTTCATGTCAATGCCATAACGCTCTGCAAAATTCTTCTGGATATCGATATCCTTGGCACGAATTTCCTGTAAAGCCTCCGCATAACTGCTATAGACCCCTTGCATTACTTTTTCGTGAACTGGAATATTGTCCATCATTTCCTGACGTGCTTTGGCACTCGCGGTGTGCATCGAGGCCAAAGTGACGCCGATGTGCTCATCGGTTTTAACTCCTAAATGCTCTAAAATGGAAGCGAATTCCTGATCTGTTCGAGCTTTTAAGGCCACTACATAGCCGTCATAATATTTAAGACGTTCTTCGGTATCGCTCTTTAATTTTGCGCGGTGTGTTTGCAAATTGCTTCGTAAAGAGGTCAATACTTTAATGGTCAAGTTGTGTTTATGCACAAAACTATCTTTACTCGCGGCTAAAGTGGTGTAGGCGTTTTTAAGGCCTTCCAACTCTTCAATTTTCTGTTCTAAGGTGGTCACTTTTCCAACGGCTTGTGCATATTGGGACGACTGTTTATCGACGATCTCCTCTAACTCTTGACGTGCTTGCCTTAACAAGGCGTAATTGTCATCGAGTTTTGCTTCTACTTCTTTCTTCTTCTCTAAAGAACGAATGTGATTTTTAGTGGCCTCAACAATGGCAACCTGAAGTTTATCTTCAACCTCTTTGATTTCAACTTCCCTATTTTTTAACCGAGTCACTGCGGCTTGACTTTTATAAGATAGTTCACTTAAAAGGGTTTGCACATCAGCACTTTCGATACGCTCTTGGAACATGGCTTTAGCGCGATTATCAGCACCTGCTCTAACTTTTTCGGCTTCTTTAAACTCTTGCTCCTCTTGTTTAATCTTGCTTTTACGTCCCCAAAGGTTATTCCACCAGGTATCCGGTTTATTTCGCGCGTCTTCTAATTCAATGCGTGCGCGTTCTAGCCCTTTCTGAGCTTCGTCGATAACACGTTGTTCATCGGCATTTAGAGATGAAAATTTTTCAAACATAATACCAACTTCATCCTGATAATCGGTAAGGTCCTTAATGGCATCCAATAGGGTTGTCCTATCTTTTTCTGCCATGTGGACCACATCATCAAGTGTGGCGTTCAGAATTTTCTGACGGGATTGCGGATCATCTTCCTGAGCCAATTTAGATTTCATAGTGTCAATGGCCTTTCCCCAATTGACATCCACTTTACCTGTTTTTTCGTTGGAATTGGTTTCTAATAAATCAAAATCATCAGACATATTATAGCGTTTATTTGTGTTCGACAAGTTATTACTGAGTAGCAATTTCGTTAAAATTTATGATTTTCAAAATTATTACTCTTAAAATTATAAGTAGGTTTTGTTATTAAATTGTTACAAGTCTCTAAATATATTTCAAAAGTCACTATCTTTAAGAAGCTAAAGCTAACAATTATGAAATACACTATATTCATTGCCTCAATTTTTTCACTGCTCTTATTTAACTGTAAAAATAACACAGAAGGAACCGTCAAAATGGCTTCAAAATCTTCGAATATTATCTCTGAAAGCCCAAAACCGGAAGAGATTACAATCATTCCCATACAGCATGCCTCCATGATATTGGAATATGAAGGCGATGTGATTTACGTAGACCCTGTGGGGGGGGCTGAAGCCTATTTAGGTCAGAAAAAGCCCGAGTACATTTTAATCACCCATATTCATGCGGATCATTTTGACATAAAAACTTTGGAAAGCTTGGTCTCGGCATCCACTACTCTCATTGTGCCACAAGCCGTAAAAGATAAGTTACCCGCACTCAACGTTAAAGAAGTGTTGGTCATGAACAATGGCGACATAAAAAAACTGACAGCTTTTACAATAGAAGCCATCCCCATGTATAATTTAAGACCAGAAGCCCTGAAATTCCATCCCAAAGGACTGGGCAACGGATATGTTTTAACTTTAGGCGATGAACGTGTTTATATTTCGGGGGATACGGAAGACACTCCAGAGATGCGGCATCTTAAAAATATTGATATCGCTTTTGTATGCATGAATTTACCATATACGATGACTGTAGAAAGTGCTGCCAGTGCTGTCTTGGAATTCAAACCTAAAAAAGTATATCCTTATCATTATAAAGGTCAAGACGGAATGAGCGATGTTAAAAAATTTAAATCCATTGTAAATAAAGAAAACCCTGATATTGAAGTCGTGCAGTTAAACTGGTATAAGTGATGATTTGTCGATGAAAATAATCGATGAAAAACAAAACTCCTCATAACTTTTTTAGTATGAAACACTTACCGAATACATTAATAGTGTATATTTGACTAGCCAACCAAATCTAAATACTTGAAACATGCATTTATTCTCCTATAAAACACCCCTTCTAGCGGCGGTAAGCACAGAACAACTTACTATGGTTTTACTTATAACCGCCGGTGTATTCTTGTTTTTTATTGCATTGGCAGTGATTAAAATGTATAAATTAAAAGCTGAAAACAAACGATTGACCGCAAGTGATGCTTTCAAAGCAGAAGTTAACGAAGGCTATAAGGACTTTACGGAAGGTCATTTATATGATAATAAATAGTTTGACAAAATCAAATTCCAAATTCC
This sequence comes from Gelidibacter sp., assembly GCF_053579655.1. Classification (NCBI taxonomy): domain Bacteria; kingdom Pseudomonadati; phylum Bacteroidota; class Flavobacteriia; order Flavobacteriales; family Flavobacteriaceae; genus Gelidibacter; species Gelidibacter sp. The sequence continues at coordinate 281,194 of NZ_JBMDWE010000001.1, forward strand.
AAATTCCAAAAAACCTATTATCATTAAAGAATTAAAATAAAAAAGAAAGCCGCTCAATTTGAGCGGCTTTCTTTTTTAGCGTACTAATTTTTTATACTTGATTCGTTTTGGGGTCAAATCACCACCAAGACGTTTTTTCTTATTCTCTTCGTAATCACTAAAGCTACCTTCAAAGAAATACACTTGCGAATCGCCTTCGAACGCTAGAATATGCGTACAGATTCTGTCCAAAAACCATCTGTCGTGACTAATCACAACGGCACATCCTGCAAAATTTTCAAGACCTTCCTCCAGTGCTCGTAATGTATTAACATCCAAATCGTTGGTAGGCTCATCTAAAAGTAATACGTTACCTTCTTCCTTAAGCGTCATTGCTAAATGCAAACGGTTACGTTCTCCTCCAGAAAGCAGTTTAACTTTTTTGTTCTGTTCACTTCCCGAGAAATTAAATCGGCTTAAATACGCTCTAGAATTCACTTGCCTTCCGCCCATCAATATCAATTCCTGCTCATCGCTGAAGTTTTGCCAAATGGATTTCTCTGGATCAATATTGGAATGCTTTTGATCAACATAAGCGATTTTTGCAGTTTCTCCAACTATAAACTCGCCTTTGTCTGGTGTTTCCTCACCCATAATCATTTTGAAAATGGTTGTTTTACCGGCACCATTCGGACCAATAACTCCAACAATTCCAGCTTGCGGTAAACTGAAATTTAAGTCTTCATAAAGCAGTTTATCGTCAAAACCTTTGCTGACTCCAACGGCATCAATAACATTAGTTCCTAAACGAGGTCCGTTTGGAATATAGATTTCCAGTTTTTCGTCAAGTTGTTTTTGATCTTGACTTAACAGTTTATCATAGTTGTTCAAACGTGCTTTTTGCTTAGTCTGACGTCCTTTGGCACCTTGACGCACCCAATCCAACTCACGCTCCAATGTTTTTTGACGTTTGGAAGCGACTTTGCTTTCCTGAGCCATTCGTGTCGATTTTTGCTCCAACCAAGACGAGTAATTTCCTTTCCAAGGAATCCCTTCACCTCTATCGAGTTCTAAAATCCAACCCGCTACGTTATCCAAGAAATATCTATCGTGCGTTACCGCAATAATGGTTCCTTTGTATTGTGCCAAATGATTCTCCAACCAATGTACAGACTCCGCGTCCAAGTGGTTGGTAGGCTCATCCAGTAACAAAACATCCGGTTCTTGCAATAATAATCGGCATAAAGCTACACGACGACGTTCGCCACCAGAAAGCACTCCAATTTTCTTATCGCCATCTGGAGTTCTTAAGGCATCCATCGCGATTTCTAATTTGGTATCCAATTCCCAAGCGTTTGAGGCATCGATTTTATCCTGTAATTCCGCTTGACGGTTCATCAACTTCTCCATTTTATCGGCATCAGAATACACTTCTTCCAAGCCAAACATCTCGTTGATTTTGTTATATTCATCAAGAATAGCCACCGTTTCAGCAGCACCTTCACGAACCACTTCCATCACGGTTTTGTTGTCGTCCAATTGTGGTTCTTGCTCCAAATAGCCTACAGAATAATCCTGAAGGAATGTCACATCGCCTTGATAGTTTTTATCAAGTCCGGCAATAATTTTTAAAAGTGTGGATTTACCAGAACCGTTAAGTCCTAAAATCCCGATTTTAGCTCCATAAAAAAAGCTCAAATGAATGTTTTTTAATACAGGTGTATCGGCACCTTTAAAAGTCTTAGTAAGTCCTCTCATCGAGAAGATTACTTTTTTATCGTCGCTCATCGTTTAAAATAAGTTATTTGTTATTATAAAATTAAGTGGTTTCAAACTTGGATGAATAAAGCCTATTAAGAACTATAAACACAAAATTACACTCTACCTTTCAAGGCATTAAATACCCAAGCAATAGCAAAGAATCCGATGCCCACTGCCCCAAAGCCATATCCGGCCACATCGTCGTACCTAAATGCACCTAAGCAAATTAAGGCAATTCCAACTATTATCATGATTGTTGTGGCCCAAGCCAACACTGTGTTTTTATTCATTGACATAAATCTTAGTTTTTAAGGGAACTACAAATATCGAATAATTTAGGATAAAAACATCTGTTAAAGTCAGATTTTAAAAGGATTCTTATAAATGTGATTCATTAGGCCATCCTGTATTTTGTGATTCGATTTCATAAAGTCTAGATTGGTATTTTGTTATATTTCTAAAGAGATTTCTAATTATTCCGCAATAATGGTGCAACTATTTGTAGGTCTTATCAATTAACTTTTTATTATCATTTATTCTGATGTCCGTGAGCTCCTTAACCCTTAAATTTGCAACTTCTTTTTTTTAAACTATTAAACACACCTTATTTATGAACAAAGCCTTACTAGCATTAGCCATTGGAGGATTTGGCATCGGCTTGACCGAGTTTGTCATTATGGGTATTTTACCAGATGTGGCCCAAGCTTTTGACATTAGTATCCCTGTTGCAGGACATTTTATCTCGGCTTATGCCTTAGGTGTGGTTATTGGCGCTCCCATACTTACAGGAATCGGCAGTAAATGGCCAGCCAATAAAGTGTTGTTGGTACTCATGTTATGGTTTACTGTTTTTAATACTTTATCAGCGTTTGCCACAGGCTATAACTCATTTATGATATTGCGCTTTCTATCTGGCTTACCTCATGGTGCGTTTTTTGGAATCGGAGCCGTTATGGCTGGCAAGTTGTCCAAACCAGGCAAACAGGCCCAAGGCATCGCCATTATGTTTAGTGGACTGACCGTCGCTAATCTTTTAGGAGTTCCGTTAGGAACTTATTTAGGCAAAAACTTTGATTGGAGTGCTTCTTTCTTAATGGTTGGAGTTGTTGGTGTCCTTGCCGTTTTAAGTGTGAAATTTTGGATGCCTTTACTTCAGAAATCTTCTGAAACTAAATTTACAAGTGAATTTAAAATTTTTAAACGCCCAGAACTCTGGCTTATCATTTTATTGACCACAGTCGGTACTGGCGGATTTTTTGCATGGTACAGCTATATATCGCCTTTAATTACTGATGTTGCTGGACATTCTGAAAACGTAGTCTCTTATGCTATGGTTCTGGCAGGATTAGGAATGGTCATCGGGAATTTTATCGGTGCTAAACTCACTGAGAAATTTGCACCGTTGAATACGGTTATGATCGTTCTTTTTTTAATGATGATTTGTCTGTCGCTCAATACCTTTTTAGCCTCCGATAAGGTGATGGTTTTAGTGATGACTTTCATCATAGGAATGGTAACTTTTGCCATCTCCACACCGATTCAAATGCTTATTATAAAAGCCTCAAAAGGTTCTGAAACTTTAGGCTCCTCACTAAATCAAAGTGCGTTCAACATTGGTAATGCTTCTGGTGCTTATTTTGCCGGATTGCCTATTGCCATGGGCTACGGATACACTTCAGCCGATTGGGTTGGTGCCGCCATGGCAGGAACAGGCGTATTAATCGCATTTGGAATCTTGATCATGAAAAAAAGCAAGACAAGAAAACTTGCAAAACAAGCCTTTTCATAAGAGCTTTCTTTTATCATTAAACCAAAATCCCATTTTTGGAGCGCTAGTGTCATCGTTTAAAACTCTTAAAGCGCCAAATTGGATTTTTTCTTGATCGAAATAATTAGCGAAACTGAAGGAGTGATTTGCATTCACCCATCCGTGATTGGCGTGTACTCTCTCTTTTGCTTTATGGATTAATGGTTTAAATGCTATTCAAGAGATGTCTGCCGTCGCTTGGATTTATCTTATTTTATCTAATAAACCACTGAGCTGGACAGCTTCTTCTTCCGTGAGGTTTTTAGGCAAATCTTGATGCAAATCTTTTGAAATGGCCTCCAAAAGCTCTAGTCCTTTTTCAGTGATTTTTATATATACAACGCGCCTATCATTATCATCCTCACATGGAAAGCGCTCTATCAAATCTTTCGCATAAAACTTATCCATTAATCGCGTGGCATTTGGCGAACGTTCATTCATGCGCTTCTTGAGCGTTTGAACTTTCAAGGCATCATTTGTGCCATTTAATATTCTTAAAATATTGTACTGTTGGCGTGAAATCCCGAAAGGCTTAAAGAACTCGTTCTGAAAACTCGAAATCCAACTCGCCGTATATAAAATATTGATGAAGGCTTTGTCCTTAACATTGGCAAATTTTGACTTGATATCTTTAGAAATAACTCCCATGTCAATTGTGTAATTACCATATTCTTAATTACCTCTATAGGTAGAATATCCGAACGGAGACAGGGTTATTGGAACGTGATAATGATTATCATCCTTAATTTCAAAAACGACTTCAATGAAAGGATAGAAAGAGCTTTGATTTAATTTTTCAAAATAAGATTCTACAAAATACATCAGTTTAAAAATCCCATGCTGACTGGTTCCGTTATTTACTTTTAGAAAATCCGTAATCCTTCCGTTGACATCTGTATATTTTTCATCTAAGGTCACCCGTTTTCCCGTGTCATCTTGTTTGGATAAACTGATCTTAAAATCAGGAGCAGGTTTTCCCTGAGTCAAGTTCAAAATTTGACTGGACAATTGATATTTAGCTTCTTAAGTAAAGCTCACACTCGCAACCGCAAGCAGCAATACGATTAATAAATTTTTTGGTTTATTTTATGGATTTATTTTATTTTTTTACTTTAAATCCAGAGCGCTCGACCGCTTTTATTGCAGTGTTGTGGTCATTTTCACTACCTCCGCCACCGGATACGCCTACGCTTCCGATCAATTGACCATCTTATAAAAAGATACGCCTACAGCCTGATTCAAATTATAGGATTGATCGACCTCCTGAGCTGAAACCATAAGTCATAAGTGAAATCATGACCAAGCATATATTGTATTAAGCCTCAGAAGTATCGGAGTTATTATTTTATTATATCTTGGTAGTCATCGGATTTTTTCTCAAAAACCGATTTCACAAAAGGACATTCCGCCACCGCTTTTAAGTTATTTTGACGTAAATAATCCACGGTAGCAGCAATTAATTTTTTACCGATGCCTTGCCCTTACATTGAATCATTGACTTCGGTATGATCAATAGTAATTTCATGGTCTCCCGAAAGTCTATAGGTCATATCTGCCGCTTGTTTGCCATCCAGTTCAATATAAAATGAACCGTCTTTCCCGCTGTCTTTGTGTTTGATCTCCATATTATAATTGGTTTTGAAATAATTTTACGGCGTCTTTAAGTTCGTCATCAAATTGCATATCCGTAATTTTTCCGTCAGCAAATTTGTCATGGAACAAAGGCAACGAAAATTCAGCTACAATTTTAGCGTCGTGATAAGGGAATCTGCTGTGTGCCATGGCTAAAACGGACGCTGCGCCTCTTCTACCGGTAGACGTTGCCATCAACAGCATGGGTTTGCCCATAAATAATTTAGATTCATGCCGCGACATCCAATCAAACAGATTTTTGAAAGCGGAGGAATAAGCCCCGTTGTTTTCGGCCAACGACAATACAATCCCGTCCGTTTCTTTAATGTACTGATGAAACTTCTTAGCGTTTTCTGGAATACCACTTTTAGCCTCCAAATCTTTGCTGTATATGGGCAAGTCAAAATCATTCAAATCTAAAAGTGTTACTTGGGCATCTTCCACCAAACTTGCTGCATAATTTGCCAATTCTTTATTGATAGAATCTGAACTGTTACTTCCTCCAAAAGCTAAAATTTTCTTCATTTATTATTTCGATTAGTGTTTATTATTTGATCAAATAATTCGCCACAAATTTACTTCAAAAAGCTATCGTCCATGGAATATAATCCATGTAAACAATTTTAACTTTTATTTAAAATTCATCCTAACTGCTGTTTTTGTAAGAGTATTAAAGTTTGTATTTTTACATCAAACAAAAAACAGCAATGGACCTTAACTTCAACAAAAACGAAGATCACAATAAACTTCTACTCTCAGCTTTACGTAAACGTTTTGCCAAAGTAAAATTGGGCGGCGGCCAAGAAAGTATTGATAAACATCACGAAAAAGGTAAAATGACAGCGCGTGAGCGCATCGATTATCTGTTGGATCCTAAAGCCAAATCCATTGAAATCGCTGCTTTTGCTGGCGAAGATATGTATGAAGAACATGGTGGCTGCCCTTCAGGAGGCGTGGTTATCAAGATCGGTTATGTGAAAGGAAAACAATGCATGGTGGTTGCTAATGATGCCACCGTGAAAGCTGGTGCCTGGTTTCCCATTACTGGAAAAAAGAATTTAAGAGCACAGGAAATTGCGATTGAAAACCGCTTGCCGATTATTTATCTCGTCGATTCTGCAGGGGTGTATTTGCCGATGCAAGACGAAATTTTTCCCGATAAAGAACACTTTGGTCGCATTTTCAGGAATAACGCCATCATGAGCAGCATGGGCATTACGCAGATTGCTGCCGTTATGGGCAGCTGTGTTGCAGGTGGGGCTTATTTACCAATTATGAGTGATGAAGCTTTAATTGTAGATAAAACGGGAAGCATCTTTTTGGCTGGAAGTTATTTGGTAAAAGCAGCCATTGGAGAAACCATTGATAATGAAAGCTTAGGTGGTGCCACAACACATTGTGAGATTTCTGGGGTAACGGATTATAAAGCCAAAGACGATAAAGATGCTTTGGACACCATTAGAAACATTATTGATAAAATTGGCGATTTTGACAAAGCCGGATACAATCGTGCAGAAGCACTAAAACCAAAGGAAAATCCTGAAGATATTTACGGCATTATTCCAAAAAGTCGCTCTGATCAATACGATATGTATGAGATCATCAAACGCTTGGTCGATGACTCAGAATTTGACGAATACAAAGCAGGCTACGGACAAACGATCATTACGGCCTATGCACGAATTGACGGTTGGGCCGTCGGAATTGTTGCCAACCAAAGAAAATTAGTAAAAACAGCCAATGGCGAAATGCAATTTGGTGGCGTGATTTATAATGATTCAGCCGATAAAGCTACCCGTTTTATTGCGAATTGCAACCAAAAGAAAATTCCTTTGGTATTTTTACAAGACGTTACAGGATTTATGGTGGGCAGTAAAAGTGAGCACGGCGGGATTATTAAGGACGGAGCGAAAATGGTAAATGCAGTGAGCAACTCGGTCGTTCCGAAATTCACGATTATTATTGGCAATAGTTATGGTGCTGGAAATTACGCCATGTGCGGAAAAGCCTATGACCCACGACTAATCGTTGCATGGCCAAGCGCAGAGTTAGCGGTCATGAGTGGAAATTCGGCCGCAAAAGTATTACTTCAAATTGAGACGGCTTCCCTTAAAAAGAAAGGGCAAACCATCACTAAAGAACAGGAAGACGAACTTTTCAACACGATCAAAGACCGTTATGATGCGCAAGTATCGCCTTATTATGCTGCAGCCAGAATTTGGACAGACGGCATCATTGATCCGTTAGATACCAGAACTTGGATTAGCATGGGGATTGAGGCGGCAAACCACGCTCCTATTGAGAAAAAATTTAATATGGGTGTTTTGCAGGTGTAATTTAAAATAAAAGAATAAAGACCGCTTCGCTTTTAGAATTAAGATTAAAGACTTGAATGAGAATAACTTGTTAAGAATCAAAAACAAGAAAAATAAGACAGTTTATAATTTATAGAAATTTAAACGACGAAAACTATATCCAGTCAAAGATTCAAGAAGTCCAATCTTATCTTTATTTTATAAAATGATTAAACACAAAAGAGCGACCCGAAAGTCGCTCTTTTTGTGTTTAAAATAGATTTATATGAATTCAAATGAACGTCTTTCAATTGACGTTACATCCTTTTTAATGAACGTCTTTTTTTATTAACTTCAAGGTTTCCTTACGTTGAATCTTGCCTGTGGCTGTTTCTTTAAACTTAGAAATGGCGTAGATGGCTTTCGGAACTTCGAACTTATCCAACCCTTTAAATACCGAAATTTTAAGGATGTTGACATCACTTTCTATAATAAGAATCAATTTTTCGCCCAAAGTTGCATCTGGTTCTGAAGTTATAAAAAATCGCTCCGTAATTTGATCGGCAAGTTTCGCTTCAATCTGTTCTGGAAATAACTTAACACCTCCTGAATTGATCATATTGTCAATACGGCCTATCAATTCGAATTCAGTGGCCGAATGCAATTTAACCACATCATTGGTCACTAAACGCTCTGGTGCCACTTTTGGAGCGTCAATCACTAAACAGCCTCGGTCATCTTGCGAAATAGTCACTTTCGGAAATACTTTAAAATAATTGGATTTCTGTTTGCCATTCATCGCTTTTATCGCAATATGACTCACGGTTTCAGTCATGCCATAAGTCGCATAAATTTTGGTTTTTAAGCCTTGGATTGCTTCTTCCAAGGGTTTTGAAATGGCTGCGCCTCCAATAATCAGGGTTTTTATATTATGGATATATCCCAAAGTATTCTTTAATTGCAGCGGTACCATGGCACAAAAGTCATAGGTTTTGCCATAATCGAAAATTGGATGTGTGGTAGGATCCACAAAATCGAGATCCAAACCTAAAATCATGGCTCTGACCAACATCATTTTTCCTGCGATATAATGGGTTGGCAAACACAATAAAGCCGTTTGCCCCGGTTTCATTTTAAAATAATTACCCGTTGCAATGGCAGAATTGACCATGGCCTGTTTACTCACTTTCATTAATTTAGGCTGCCCTGTAGATCCTGAAGTCTTGACATTGATATAGTCTTTTGAATCCAACCAATCCATCAAGAAATCGCCCATTACTTTTTCATAAGGTGTGCCTTCTTTAACTAAACTATAAGCAACTTCTCGAAGTTCTTCCGCATCATAAAAGTTTGAATTTAATCGAAATTTCAAATGAATTTTATCGAAAGATGGCGTCATTTTATGGGGTTTTAAGTATTGATATGTTAACTATTATATGTGGACTAAGATATAATTTTCATGCGGAACGAAAGTATCGATATCGAAAAAAAAGAACCTTATTCAGTTCCAATTTGATTGATCTCTTCCGACATACGATTATTTTCTGTTGATGGTTCTACAACCTTGCCGAATAACTTTCCTTTCCAATCTGTCCAGTTATAGACTTTCGATAAAATGAATAGAATAATAGGAAACAACACAAATACTGGCATTAAAATATCCATAAACTCCGCAGATTTCGGATCGGATAAATCTTTAAAAATAGAATGCGTTTGGAAAGCCGTCCAATCGGCAGTGACCAATAAAGCGGTGAATAAATTGTTAGCCGCATGAAAGCCTAAAGACAGTTCCAAGCCTTCATCCATCAACGTCATAATCCCTAAAAACAAGCCCGTACCAATATAATAGATCATAATTATGGGCCCAAGTTTATCGACTTCAGGATTTGAAAGATGCAACAATCCGAAGACTGCGGAAGTAATTACCAAGGGAATCCATTTCGATTTTGTAACCACACCAATGCCTTGCATCAAATAACCTCTAAATAAATATTCCTCAAAACTGGTTTGTAAAGGCACTAAAATAATGGCAATCACACACAAAATCAGGAATGGCTGCAAATTAAAGTTGAAAACATAATCTTCGGGCGACATATAATAATCAATGAGCACCAAACTCGAAGATAAAATACCCCAAAAGAAGAAAATCGTCCAAAAACGTTTCCAATCAATTTTTGGTCGTGATGTTGTTAAGGAGGTAATGGACTGCTTGTGCAACCACTTCACAACGCCGAGTAAAAACAATAATCCGCCAGCAAAAGGAAGTAAAATAAACACCAAATTGACATTGGATTCAAACAATCCCATAAGATAGGCAGGATCGTTCATTCTTGATTGATCAATGGTCCCACCTTGCATCGTTTTAAATAGGATCCCAATACCATGGGGAATGGAAAAAATAAACACACCAATAATGGCAATCGCTAGTCCTACAACATAACGCCACCAATCATGTAATCCTTTAAACGCCTGAGCTATATACATATTCACTTATAAATTAAAATTCCAATGTGTTATTTTATTGTACTGCAATGTACCATTTTTCACTTGCAACGGACTATCGAAATTATTGGTATATAAACCTCCAGTTCCAAGTCCTTGAGGACTATCGCTTTTCAAAGTGTAAGTCCATTGTGCAATCGCATTTAATCCTACATTACTTTCTAATGCGCTTGTAATCCAATACCCAATATTGGCGTTTTCAGCAGCTGCTATCCAATCATTACTGCCATGAAATCCACCAACCAAAGTCGGTTTTAGAATAACATATTGCGGTTGAATGGTTTGTAGCAAATCATACTTATCTGTGACATCAAAACTGCCAATTAATTCTTCATCTAATGCAATATCGAGCGGGGTTGTTTGACATAATTTTGCCATTTCCTCCACTTGCCCTTGTTTGATGGGCTGTTCAATTGAATGCAAATGATAGTCCGATAATCGTTTTAGTTTTTCTAAAGCATCAGCAGGCGTAAATGCACCATTGGCATCCACACGCAATTCCATATCATCTGCAGAAAAATGGGTTCTGATAGATTTTAGAAGGTCTAATTCCGTTTGAAAATCAATGGCACCAATTTTTAGTTTGATGCAGGTGAAGCCTTCGTCAATTTTATTTTTGATTTGTTCTCTCATGAAAGTTTCCGATCCCATCCATATCAATCCGTTAATGGGAATTGCATCCTGACCTTTAGTAAATTCGGAAGGAAACAATTCAAAAGGCACTTCACTTTCTAAATCAAAAAATGCCATTTCCACACCAAACTGAATGCTGGGAAATTCTTTCAACTTTGAAAGCAGCACTTCCTTTCCCAAGAAAATATTTTTACACGTCCAATTTAAAACCGCTTCAAAATCTGGTCGGTCATCAATCGACAAGCCTTTAAACATGCCACATTCGCCGATGCCTTTTTTTCCTTCGGATTCAATAATAAGGAACCAAGTATCCTTAGTTTTGAGGACTCCACGCGAGGTGCCACTGGGGTGTTTAAAGTTGAGGATGTATTTTTGGTAAGATGCTGTCATAATAGGGTCAAAAATAGTCAAATAATTTTGTATTTTTAAGAATGAAAGCGACGTTAGCAATAGAATAGAGGTGTTCAAAACAACATCTCATTTTTAGCCACGAATTTCACTTATTAACACGAATAAATGAGAACAGCGCAATCGGAATTCGCGAAATGATTATATAAAAACGATGAGATAAATGAAAAAATCTAAAGATTATATCAAAAATCCGTGATTATCAAGTAATTTATGGCTTAACATGTTTAATGCTTTTGCCCTCATCTCGAAACTTTAATTTGCCTGATATGAAATTTGATGACGGGAGATAAATTTATATGACAATAATCTCCTTAAACTTTATAACTAGTTAAAAAATGCCAGAATTTCCAAATATCATTCTTTACGCCATTCCGTTTTTCATCATTTCGATGGGACTGGAACTTTATGTGAGCATCAAAGAAAACAGAAAAACTTACGAAACCAAAGATGCCTTTACCTCCATCGCGATGGGATTGGGGAATGTGTTTTTGGGATTCTTCAGTAAGGCGGTAGTATTGTTAGCGTTTATGGTCATTTACGAAAATTTCAGGATTTTCACCATTCCATTTGCTTGGTGGAGTTTGGTGCTCTTGCTATTTGCTGATGATTTTTCATATTATTGGTTCCATCGCATTTCTCATGAAAACCGATTGTTTTGGGCGTCTCATGTGGTGCATCATTCTTCAGAACATTATAATTTGAGCACGGCCTTGCGCCAAACCTGGTCTGGTGGGTTTTATTCGTTCATCTTTTGGTTATGGCTCCCGTTGATTGGTTTCCATCCCGGAATGATTTTATTGCAAATGTCTGTAAGCTTATTGTACCAATTCTGGATACATACCGAAGCGATCGACAAAATGCCCAAATGGTTTGAAGCGGTCATGAATACGCCATCGCACCACCGCGTGCACCACGGCAGCAATCCCTTATATTTAGATAGAAATTACGCCGGAATTTTCATTATTTGGGATAAACTATTCGGCACTTTTCAACCAGAACTTAAGGATGAAAAAGTCATTTATGGTTTAGTGACCAACATCAAAACATACAATCCTTTGAAAGTTGCTTTTAATGAATGGATGGCCATGGGACGCGATGTGTTCTCTGGAAAGAAATCGATCCAAGATCGCGCTAAATACATCGTCAAACCTCCCGGATGGAAACATGACGGCACTGGGAAAGTGAGTGATGATTTGCGCAGGGAATGGCAGGAGTCAGTACACAGTGGGCAGTGTTCAGTTGGCAGTGTTCAAACAGCGGTCGGCAGTCCTCGTTTTTCCGTAAGCAGTGAACGGTCCGATTATAAGCCACAGACTAAAGATTCATCAGGGTTCCATTAACAACAGGTTGTACTAAACAAACGTAATGGTTGACCAAACAACCAATGTAAATTCATGAAATTTTAATAGGTTTTAGGTAGCAGGCGCAAGAGATCGATTTTTGTTACACTAAGGGCACTTGATTCCCGTTCTTCTCAACTTTTTGAAAAATAGATGTTTGTAAGGATTATTAATAGGCGATTTCCATAATTTAAAGTTCGATCTTCCTTTTCAAGCTTCAAAATGGCTTTATCACCGACCTTTTTATCTGTCAACAATTTTGTAATGGGGGAAATGAAATATACTTTTCCTTTTGAAATATCAGCTTCATCGACCCCTGCAATTTGATATTTCGACATTTTTTTTCTGAGCCTATTATAAGTGTTACCAATAAACCAATTCGGACTTCATTTTGTGGTTGCTTGGTAAGATCAACAATTTTTGCTGTAGATATGCGGTTTTGCAATAATTGTTATTTTGCATTGATATGATTTATGGCAATGCGTCTTTCATTCTCGTTTAGACTTTCCAATTGATCAATGCTATTAATCAATTCCTGCTTTTCATCTAAAGCGCATTGAAACCAAGCTGGGTAACATAGTTCCTTATGCCTTCTGACAAATCGGCCCTTGGGGAAACAATAGGAATTTCCTCTTGATCTTCTTCCCTGACAAATCCTCTGCTCATGATTTATTTTATTTTAATGACAACTTTTCCTTTGGTTCGTCCTGCATCTTTCAAAGGAAATGTTTTATCAATAATGGTTTTTACCTGCGCTGACTCTACAAGCCTTGTAACTTCATTTAATTGTTTTCATCTGCTCTTATTAAAAGTAAACCCTAAAATGCCGATTTATAATGAATTTGCTTTGTTATTTTTATTCTTTTCGAAGTTAAATATAATTTGGCAAAAAAATTCAATTGCATTCGCATTGCAGTGCCTACATCAGCAGGGTCATTAACGGGATTAACCTTTTTGCTTCTTTTTAAACACTTCAAACGCATCTTCGGTGTATTCAACTGATATAAAGAACATAAAATCGTTTTTTCATTTTAAAAAGTGATTGTGATATTGCAATTATTTGTCTTAAAAACGACAAAACCCCAGCAATGCCGGGGTTTTATCTTTATTTAGAGGTTTCAATTAAAAGAATCCCATTGGTTTTTTGTCGTAAGAGATCAACATGTTTTTTACAACACGGTAATGATCTAATGCCATTTTATGGTTTTCACGACCAAATCCTGATTCTTTAACACCACCAAATGGAGCGTGTGCAGGATAAGTATGATATTGGTTTACCCAAACTCTACCAGCTTGGATAGCACGTGGAACTTGGAATAATTCGTGAGCGTCACGTGACCAAACACCAGCACCTAATCCGTAAGGAGTATCGTTAGCGATAGCGATAGCTTCTTCAGTAGAACTAAATGTAGTTAAGGCTACAACTGGTCCAAAAATTTCTTCTTGGAAAACACGCATGTCGTTTGTTCCTTTTAATACTGTTGGTTGGATGTAATATCCTTCTGAAATATCACCTTCGTAGTTACCAGCGTCACCACCAGCCAATACTTCAGCACCTTCTTCTTTACCAATTTTGATATAGTTAAGAATTTTTTCGTACTGTGGTTTAGAAACTTGTGAACCAATCATTGTTTCAGGATCTAATGGATTACCTGTTTTGATTGCTCCTAAACGTTCTTGCATTCTTGCGATAAAATCATCAGCAATATCTTCGTGAACTAATATACGAGATGGAGCTGTACAAATTTCTCCTTGATTAAGTGCAAACATTAACGCTCCTTCAATAGCTTTGCTATAGAAATCATCGTCTTGATCTGCTACTGATGGGAAGAAAATGTTTGGAGATTTTCCACCTAATTCCATTGTTACTGGAATAATGTTTTCAGCTGCATTGTGTAATACTTTACGTCCTGTTTCTGTTGAACCAGTGAATGAAAGTTTAGCAATACGTTTAGATGTTGCTAAAGCTGCACCTGCTTCTGAACCAAAACCAGTTACGATGTTTAATACACCTGCAGGTAAAATATCACCTATAAGTTCCATTAAAGCGATAACACTTGTTGGAGTTTGTTCTGCTGGTTTTACAACTGCAGTACAACCTGCTGCTAAAGCTGGAGCAATTTTCCAAGCTAGCATTAACATTGGGAAGTTCCAAGGAATGATTTCTCCAACTACTCCAATAGGCTCGTTTAATACGATACTTACTGTGTTTTTGTCATGCTCAGAGATACTTCCTTCGTCTGCACGGATAATACCTGCGAAATAACGGAAGTGATCAATACAATAAGGGATATCTGCTGCTCTTGATTCACGGATTGGTTTACCGTTATCAATAGTTTCTAGTGTTGCCAAGTATTCGAAGTTATCTTCCATTACTTGAGCAATTTTCAATAACATATTGCTACGTTCCGTTGCTGAAGTTACACTCCAAGTTGGGAATGCTGCGTGTGCTGCGTCTAAAGCAAGATCGATATCTTCTTGCGTTGAACGGGCTGCTTGAGTAAAAACTTTTCCATCAACTGGAGATACGTTGTCGAAGTACTGACCTAAAATAGGTGCTACGAACTTACCGCCAATAAAATTCCCGTATCTTTCTTTGAATACAGGTTTTGTTACATTTGCCATAATTATAAATTTAAATTTGATTCTTAACTGAAGCTTGCCTAAACAAACGTTGTTTAATTATGATGCAAATTTACGTCGGCTTTCCAGCTTTCTATTTATTGAAATGGTTCAACAACTTATGAAAATAGGTCAATGTGAAGATTATATAAAAACAAAAAGGCCCACGTATAGATAGGTGCCTAAAAACTAGATACTTATATTACTCGTTCTTAATTCGAAATATCTGTTGGACTAACTCCGAACTTATTTTTAAAGGCAACGCTAAAGTTAGATAGGTTGTTGTAGCCTATATCTAAATAAATATCAGAAGCTTTTAAATCGCCTGCTTCCAGAAGTTCTTTCGCCTTTTGCAAACGTTTATCTTGCAACCATTTCCCTGGTGGTTCTTTATATTCTGAAGTAAAATGACGCTTGAAAGTCGATAGACTCATATGACATAAAAATGCAATTTCTTCCAGTTTCAAATTGGAGTGCACATTACTTTCTACTATGTTTTTAAAAGGGGAAACCTCTTTGGATATTAATGAACGTAAATAATACTCGAAATTGGATCCGTATTTGTTAAGTAAATACAGCATGATTTCCTCAAATTTTAGGGATAATAAAGCATTGCTATAACTGTGATTTTGAAATGTATCAGATGACAGGGACGTTATAAATGCAGCAAGATAATTATCATTCTCAATAACGAAATAAGGAACCTCCTCTTTATAGGGTTTCACGTCATTAGTGTATTTGCTTAAAAATTCGGTCAGTTTTTTTTCAGAAAAAAAGAAAAGCTTGCAATAATATATAGCATCTGTATCTAATAATTCGGTCCAGAGCCAATTTCCTTTTTTCAGCAACAGTGACTGTTTGTTATTTACAGCCATTGAAGTATTTGCAAAATGCACTTGCTTTTTACCCTCTTGCAAAAAGCTAAACATATTCATACTTAAGTTGACTTTGCTTTTTACAACATCACTGGTCATTTTAAAATCATAGACAAACAAATCTGGAATGTTAGATTGCTTAACAGCATAAATTTCAGGTATGTTTTCTATTGGCATCTGTTTTTTTTTAGATGTGAAATCACTTTAATAATTGAAATATATTTAACTAATACTATTTTTTATAGGCCTTCTGACAAACATTAGTCTACAAAGATACCTATTGAAAAGGATAATTATAAAATCTGATCACAACTCAATACTCTCCCCAATCTCCAACAACATCAAATCCTTGCCCTTATCAAAAAATTTACGCTTGGATTCTTCATGGTCAATTTCGATATAACCAAACGTATCATAATGGTAGCCCATGATTTTATCACATTGGACAAAATCGCTCGCAATAATGGCGTCGTCAACACCCATGGTAAAGTTGTCGCCAATAGGTAAAATGGCTAAATCGAGCTTGATTCGCATAGGAATAAGTTTCATGTCCATCGCAAGAGCCGTGTCGCCCGCTATGTAAATGTTTTTTCGTTCGCCTTCGATAACGAAACCTCCTGGTTGTCCGCCATAGCTTCCATCAGGGAATGACGAGGTGTGAATGGCATTAACATATTTCACATTGCCAAATTCAAAATCCCAAGCCCCGCCATGGTTCATTGGATGCACTTCAAAGCCCATTTTCTCAAAATGAGTGGCAATTTCAAAATTAGAAACAATCATCGCATTTGTGCGCTTGGCAATGGCTTCCACGTCTAAAATATGATCTTGGTGTGCATGGGTTATTAGGATATAATCCGCTTTCAACGTATTAATATCAACATGAGATGCTTTTTCGTTGGCTGAAATAAAAGGATCTACTAAAATGTTGACATCATTGACTTCAATACCTAAACTGGCATGACCGTAAAATGTGATTTTCATGATTTTGGAAATTAAAAGATGTTATTTTTTGAACGACTTAAATATATTCAAAATATTTCGAGGTACTTCATTTCAGAAGAATAAAAGCAGTGTTTATAAAAAGAAAAACTCAGACATATTATTCAATATGTCTGAGTTTTAAAGCCCCAAATCTTATAACCAACTTAATAGCAAATAAATGTCGGCTAAAAAATATACTTAAATATACAAATTAATTATTTGACAAACAAGCATTTACATCCTTTTTCATAAGATATACCCTATTCCTAACAACAATGAAAACAAGAATGTTGACAATGCCAAAACTTTCAATTGCGAATCAAAATCTGAAGAAGCCTTGGCTTTTACAATTTTTTTTATGTGTATTATGAGCGGAATATAAGCTATTAAAAAAATGAAATTCCATAAGGAGGTATAATAGAGAATTGCAAAAACGACTCCCAAAACCAGCGCACTGATGACTACAAACAGATGATATACTTTTGATTTTTGTTTCCCCAATTTTACCGCTAAGGTCATTTTGTTGGATAATTTATCAGATTCGATATCTCTCATATTATTCAGGTTTAATACCCCAACACTGAGCAATCCAACCGCTAGAGCAGGCAACACAACGATATGATCCAATTGTTTGGCATACAGAAAATAGCTGCCCACGACACTTACAAATCCAAAGAAAACCAGCACATAAACATCACCTAAACCTCTATAGCCATAGGCTGAATCTCCCATAGTATATTTCATGGCCGCATAAACCGAAATACCTCCCAAAACAAAAAAGAGAAGGGTATATAAAAAGTAACCATGCCCAAAAGCCTTAAAAATAAGCAGCATGGTCAATACTATAACAACTAAGACGTTTATTTTCAACGCCTCCAGCATTTGTTTTGGTGTAATTTCTCCACTTTGAATGGCGCGCGTAGGTCCTACTCTCGTGTCATTATCAGTGCCTTTTACTCCATCGCCATAATCATTGGCTAAATTGGAGAGAATTTGCAACCCAACAGTAACCAATAAAGCAAGTATAAAAACGATGGAATTGAAGAATCCGTTATAAACAGCAAAACAACTTCCTACAACGATTCCTGAAATAGATAAAGGCAGCGTCCGTAATCTGAACGCTGACAACCACAGTTTTATTTTTTTCATTCTAAGATTTTGGCTGTATTATGGAATCCATTTTTTCTCAAAGTTCGGCTTCCTTTTTTCCAAAAATGCGTTTCGTCCTTCAATGGCTTCGTCGGTCATGTAGGCTAATCGGGTGGCTTCACCAGCAAAAACTTGTTGGCCAACCATGCCGTCATCGGTTAAGTTCATCGCAAACTTCAGCATTCTTATAGAGGTTGGCGATTTTCCTAATATTTCCTGAGCCCATTCATAGGCGGTATCTTCCAATTCGTCATGTGGAATGACCGCATTGACCATACCCATTTCATAAGCTTCTTGAGCGGAGTAATTTCTTCCTAAGAAAAAGATTTCACGTGCTCTTTTTTGACCTACCATTTTCGCTAAATAAGCAGAACCGTAACCGCCGTCAAAACTCGTGACGTCAGCATCTGTTTGTTTGAAAATCGCATGTTCTTTACTCGCTAAAGTAAGATCGCACACCACATGCAAACTGTGACCGCCACCAACTGCCCATCCAGGAACCACTGCAATAACTGCTTTAGGCATGAATCGGATAAGGCGTTGCACTTCCAGTATATTTAAGCGATGGTAACCATCCTCTCCTACATATCCTTGATGTCCTCTGGCTTTCTGATCGCCACCACTACAAAACGAATAAACGCCATCTTTAGATGATGGTCCTTCCGCAGATAATAATACGACCCCAATATTTACATCTTCGTTGGCATCATAAAAAGCATCGTACAATTCGCTGGTGGTTTTTGGCCGGAAGGCATTTCTAACATCGGGTCTGTTAAAAGCAATTCGCGCTACACCATTACATTTTTTATAGGTAATATCTTGATATTCCTTGACAGTTTCCCACTTGATTTGACTCATGTAATTTCGTTTTTAAAGTGAATTAAATAAGATAGATGCCATCTTCCTTAATATCAATTAATCGTTGTTTATATAAAGTTCCAATGGCTTTTTTAAAGGTCTTTTTACTCATTTGTAAAGCATCCTTGATATCCTCTGGATCTGATTTATCCGTTAAATTGAGATAACCTCCGTTGTCTTCCAACTCATGCATAATGTTATCTGCATTAGGTTCAATCTTTCTATAACCTATTTTCTCTAAAGTAATATCCAGTTTATTATCAGGTCTGATTTTTTTGACGACACCTTTCATACGGTCCCCAATGCTCAGCTCCTTATAAATGTCATCTTGAAAAATGAGTCCCGCATGTTTATTATTGACAATAACGTTCATGCCAATATCTGATGGGTGGGAAATAATAACATCCACTTCTTCAAATTGTGTGACGGTCAACTCCGTATTATCCAGAAAATGATTGGTTTTACTGGAGGCCACCAACCGATCCGTTTTCTCATCCAAATAGCAATGGACCAAATACCAGCCGCCTTTTTTCATCTTAAATGCCTGTTCAATAAATGGACAGAACAGCTCTTTTAACATGCCCCAATCCATAAAGGCACCGTGATCTGTGACCTGATTGCAACGCAACATGGCAAATTCACCACGTGTTATATAAGGTCTGTCCGTAACGGCAACCAAACGTTCTTCATTATCTAAATAAACAAAGACCTCAATTTTGTCCCAAATCTTAAAAGTTTCGGGCACATATCTGTTTGGCAATAGAACTTCATTGCCTTCTGTATCTGCTATATAAAGGCCTTGCTCGGCCTCTCGAAGTATTTCGAGTGTGTTGTATTCTCCAATATGTATCATGCTACAAAGGTAAGTATATTCGTGTTTATCCCACAAAAAAAGCGCTACAGTTCTGAACAATCAGAAGTAACGCTTTTCAAATTTTAAGGTTTCATACTATTTGTTGTACACCGCTTCCTTTTTGAAGTGCTTTGTCAATAAATAATAGACAACTGCTCTGTATTTATTTCTATTAGATTTACCATAAGTTTCTATAACTGCATCCATTCCTTTATCTAAATCGGGACCATCCTTCAATCCTAATTTTTTGATCAAAAAGTTGTTTTTTACAGTTGCCAATTCAGAAGGATCAGTTCCAGAAACTGTTGAAGAGTCGGCATTATAGATTGATGGGCCACAACCAATGGTGACTTTGGTCAACAAATCCATATCAGCATTAACACCACATTTTTCTTTTAAATCTGCGGCATACTTAGTAATTAATTCATCTCTTTTACTCATGTTTATGGTTTTTAGTGATATATAATTAATCCTTCAATATAGTGATTTTTAATTTATTTTTAAAATATTAATTACCGACTTTATGTTTAATTAAGCCCTTTAAAATAGGTAAGTAAAACTTCATCATTTAATTGTTCTGCAGTGTTGATTTCTAGAATTTTCGGTTGTTTACTTTCATTAAAAAACATCGTTAGCGCATTTACCAAATCACTCTGACTAGATACTTTTTTATACTTAAAATTGAACATCTCAGCCAGGTGTTGTGCCGTCAAATGGTGCTTCGTTTCAAAATAAGTGTCAAAATTTTCGGTGTTTTTATGTCCTGGAAGAATTCTGAAAATTCCGCCGCCACCATTATTGATTATGATTATCCTGAATGAATTGGGAATGTAATTGTTCCAAAGGGCGTTACTGTCATAAAAGAAACTCAAATCGCCCGTAATAAAATTTGTTTGACGTTTATGAGCTACTGCGCAGCCTATCGCAGTTGACGTACTCCCATCAATACCACTAGTACCTCTATTACAATAGACTTCTATCGATTTATGGATGTCAAATAATTGCGCATATCGAATGGCCGAACTGTTACCAATTTGTAATATCGAGTCATTGGGCAGCATTTTAAAAAGCGTATCAAAGACTTTGAAATCTGAAAATGGAACGCTCTCCAGATAACTATTGTGCTTTTTAGCCCGCTCCGATTTAATTAGCGTCCAATAATTCCGATAGGAACTTTTGATTTCTTTGGTCTTCGGCAGAAATTCGCTAAAAAAATAATTCGGATCTTCCTTTATGTGTTGGGTCAAGCAGAAATATGTATCATAAGCGCGAGTTTCACTGATATGCCAATGCTCTTTGGGTTGGTATTCCCTTAAAAAAGTTTTTATTTTTTTGGAAACTACCATTCCTCCAAAAGTGATGAGGATTTCCGGTTGGAGCTTTATAAAATCTTCCTTTTGTAAGGGCGAAATTAACTTATCGATATTTGGAAAAAAAGCGCCGTGATCTATATTTGAAGTGCTTTCGGTAAACACGACCACACTATCATCTTTTGCCAGGAAGTTTAACCACTTTTGCTCGATTTTATCGGGTGTGTACTCGCCTACCAATACCATTTTTCGTTTGGCTTTTCCCCAAGCATTTAAGCATTGATCCAGGATAAATGAATCCATTTTAGGTTCCTCAAATTCGATTTTGATGTTTTTTGGAGCCACTTTCAAAGTGTCCACCATCTCATATAAAGGTTCATCAAAGGGCACATTGATATGTACCGGACCTTTCTTGAACACGGCTTTATTAATCGCGTCATTCAGTTCGCGTTCATTGTGCGTTTGAATATCCTTTTGAAGCCCTAATAAGCGCTCCAATTTATCTTCGATATTCTTGAAAATCGGAATGTCTTCACTCACAGGAATGTTCAGCTCATCCTTTAAATCCAACTTTAAATTGGCCGAATGGATGATGTGATTTTCAAAAACATTCTTTTGATTGATGGTTTGTCCGTCGCCAATGTTCTGAAGATGCTTTGGTCGATCGGCAGAGAGTACAATCAACGGGATTTCGCTGTAAAATGCTTCGGCAACGGCGGGATAAAAATTAAGCAACGCACTTCCCGAGGTGCAGGTTACCAATACTGGCGCTTCAATTTGTTGCGCAATGCCAAGTGCGAAAAACGCTGCGCAGCGCTCATCTACAATGCTATAACATTTAAAAAAAGGATCGTTAGTAAAACCAATGGTCAACGGTGCATTTCTGCTTCCTGGAGAAATGACAATGTGTTTGATGTTTTTTGCTTTGCAAAGCTGAATAACAGTCTGCGCTAGCGGAATTCTAGGATATTTCATTCATGCGTAAATCTGATAACAAAAGTACGAAAATTGAAGTTGGATATGAAAATGAAATCGAAGTTGAAATCGAAATTGAAATTGAAGTTGCCTGCCCGTCCGCAGCTTTAGCCAAGTCGGGAATTTGAATATCTAACAAAGATTAGTGTAAACTAAAACCCGAAACAATAAAAACTTGAAACAACAGAAACCTGAAACTCAAGTTACAACCCAATAGTCCCCTCTATAATACACTTTTTATAATTTGAGATTTATGAACGGTTTCTTGCCATTCTGCCTCGGCATTCGAGTCTTTTGTGATGCCGCCGCCAACGTAGATAAAAATATTTTGATTTTTTATCTGCATACAACGCAGATTGACATAAAGGTTGGATACCGATTTCTGAACGTTATAGGCATTGTTTTCCACATTGCGCCTGTTTGTATTTCTTTTAAGGGTTTCTTTTAGATGTAATTCGCCCATAAAACCGGAATAAAATTCGCGCGGATAGCCCTCATTTTCCATGATATACGCTTTGGCCTTTTCTTTTGGGAAACCACAAACGGCGGGTGTTGGATGTAAGGCCTCTAAAATTGGTTTCAAGGCACTTGTTTCAGGTTTTAATTGCATGGAGATTTCAGTTTGCAGATGTAACAAATTCCCAGCTTTTACAGTTTTTGGTCCTGAGACTTTTATGGCGTCATTTGAAACCTGGATACTGCTGACTGCTTGCCCGTCCGCAGCTTTAGCGACGGCGGGAATACTGCCGACTGATGAGTGAGGACTGATGACTGACCGCAGACTCTCCACAATAAAATCAGTAACTATTTGCTGTTCTTCTTTTTCTTTTTCTTTCCAAACCACATCTTCCGATCCTTCAAAAGCCTGAGTTCCTGCCAAAGACATTGTTTTTAGCTGGTTCCCGCTGACACTTAGCAAGGTTTCGGGTGTTGCTCCAAGCCACAAGCCCACCTTAGGATGGTACCAAATAGATACAAATGCTGTTGGATAACGTTGCAGTAAACGTTTAAATATCGCAATAGGATTGGTCCCAACCCTCTCAATAACTTCTCGTCTTGACAACACTACTTTTGAAAAACAATCTTCCTTTATGCCTTCAATACCCTTCTCAACACGCTTTATATGTGATTGTTTATCTGCCTGCTGAATGGAATTGATACTATGAGATACTGTTTCCTGAAAATTTATTTCATCTTCAGAAAAATCATGTTGATCAAATGGAACAGTAAGGACATCCGAATGATTTAAAGGAATTAAAAAGGCATCTTCGCGGCTATCAAAAGGTGCAAACACAAATCCGCTTTCGGTAAAATCAGAAATAACATGTAGCGTGTCATCACCTTGAAGCATGGCTTTTAATTCGGACGTATTTGGTTTTCGATACGCTACAAAAGGCAACTTGGCATACAGCTGTTTTTCGATCTGCTCAAAAAATTGATCCAAGGGCATGCTATTTGGTTTTTGGTAAAGTTATGGTAGATAATCTGCAGATGGAGACCAAATTATCATGGTCGTCTGTAATTCGTATATCGAGAAGTTGTGTCGTTCTTCCTTTGTGAAGAAAGGTCGCTTTGGCATAAACAAATCCGTCTCTTACAGATTTTAAATGATTGGCAGTAATTTCGATGCCGCGCACAACTAGATGTTCAGTATCCAAGAAAATATGTGACGCAAAACTTCCAACACTTTCTGCCAAAGCCGCCGTGGCGCCACCATGAAGCACACCATCAGGCTGATAGACTCTAGAATTTACCGGCATTCTGGCCACTAAAAAATCTGGGCCGTAGTCCACCATTTCTATATTCAAGGTTTCCATCAAAGTGTTTTTACTGGCGCTATTCGCTCTTGTCAAAACTTGTTCTTTCGATAATTGCATAGAAAAATAATGTTTTTGTGATCAAATGTAAAGGTACGGAAGTAGTTTCTAGTTTCTAGTTTCTAGTTTCTAGTTTCTAGT